>JAURXE010000489.1 GCA_030654635.1 Pseudomonas sp. | reverse complement strand
ACCGGGGACCTATAAAGAGTTCGTCAAACTGGCCTCCATTGCGGAGGTCGAAGGTGTACCGAAAGCCGATGACATGGTGCGTCATTTGGTTGCGGCTCAAGAAGCCACCGCACGCACTGCTCGCAAGCTGTTTCCGGTAGTAGCCGCGGCCGATGACCAACCGACGGCCGATTTGCTTACCCAGCGCCTTGAGGTTCACGAAAAAACTGCCTGGATGCTCCGCAGCCTGCTGGAGGAATAACGCGGGCTTGGTTTTTCGCAGTGCTGATATTCACGGAATCTCCCCGTTAATGGGGAGGCTCCGGTGAGCATGCTCAAGTGACGCTAATCAGGCTACTGGGCCATTGATGGGGCATGGGCATTTAGCTATTAGTTGTCAGGCAATGCCAGGGGAAAGCGCACCGGTCTTTAGCTTTCTGCATCACCAGCGCATTAGCTTGGGCCGCTATTGCGGAGATCTGTCGGCACCACAAGCATGGCTGACGTGTCCATGAGGACGGGGTAATGGCAAAATCTGGTTGTGTTTTGGCTCGGTCATTCGCACGATTGCAGGCAGAATATGGGTATTAGCCAATCAGGAGTTATCCATGAGATTTTTACTCGCAATGGCGCTGGCGCTGCTGGTTTATGGCTGCGAGCAAGTTGATCCAGCCGATCCTGAAGGCCAGGGGGCATGGTTGACGCTGGGGCGTAATGGTATTGCCGGTGTGTTTGCCCGATTCGACACGGGCGAGACCGAAAGGTGGAATGCGCCCTATACAACCCGCTTTGGTTCCGATGGCCAATCGTTGGAGATTGTCGTGCATACCGAGAGGTGCGGCGATCTGCAGTTTCTGTCAGTGCTTGGCAGTGCCGACCTGCAACTGATTGTCCAAGGAGCCGCCGCTGCCCGCGCCAGGCCATGCCCGCTAAATAGTGGTAAGGCTCCCGCTTGGAAACTGGTCACTAAAGTGGTGAATTCAGCGCAGGGTTAGTATGGCTAGGCCTGCAGGCACAGCTGATCGTATCCGATCAAACACGGCGCACTACTAAAGCGTCCGTAATGGGCTCCAAGCAATCATCTTGGATTGATCCAGTCCCTTGGCCTTTTGGATAGACGCATGCAATTCATTCTCGGTGCACTTGATCCAGAGATGCACACCATCGAGCGGCTGCTGGCCGACAAGGGGCGTCACTTTGTACATGCCCGGCTTAACGGTCGGCGCGTGGTCAGCGGCAACGCCTATGTGGCAGACGTTCTGAGCGGCGAGATCGACTGGGCGCAACCCATAGTCTGGGTTGAGTGTTCGGTACCGGCGCTGCGCAACGAGCAGCATCTGGTTGCCGATCATCACAAGCCCGGTGATCCTGGCTACAGCCTGCCGGCTGAACGCTACTGGCAGGGCTCAAGCCTGGGCCAGGTCTGTACCTTCTTGAACATTGCTCAGAGCAAGCCCCTGAGCATCATTGCTGCGTCTGATCACTGCCTGAACCACGCCTATCAAGGTCTTTGCCCGGGTGTTGAACCGTTTGAGGTTCGCCAATCGCGGATTGCCAGCCGCGCGCAGTTTCAGCGCATTTCCCCAGAGCAGATGCTCAACAAGATTAATGCCGCCATTGAAGTGATCAAGGGGCTGCCCACCATCGAGATAGGCGGGCACCCGTTTAAGGACGCCATGGACCGCTTTGTGCCAGAGCTGCCGGAGGCGTCCGCCATGCTCAATATGCCGATCATCTACACCCGCCGCGAGCCTCGGCTCGGGCTGACCAAAGTGGGGGTTCTAAACGGCACAGCCTCCGCGCTCAGAGCCTGGATGATGTGGGCCGGCGAGCAGAGCTACTTGATGCAACTGTATGGCGACCCTGATCGCGGCTATGCCGGCGCCTATGTGTGCCCGCAGGCCGAAGCGCTGGTTTAAGACTGTCCATAACCGCTAGTGCCGCGCTCTGTGGCTGAACGTAGGGCACTAACGGCTGCCAACGCGTGGCCCGGCTAATCACCGAAAGACCGATCCAGCGCCCTGATCCGCGCGCGACTTAAGTGCGCTGCGTCGCGTTTAAACTGCGTGACGAATAACCTCAGGCTCGCTGGAGGTCGCGGCCATCAGCCCCCGGATGCCGCTGCGGGCATTGGCCTCGGCGGCCAGTTGGCGTTCCTCTTGGGTGGCATAGCGGCGATCCCATTCCAGTACTTTTGGCGTCATGAGCTTGTGCCACAGCGGTGGCAGCATGGCCACAATGATGGTGGACAGGTAGCCGCCGATCATCATCGGTGCGTCCGGGAAAGGTTTCAGGTCCTGGTAGGGCACCTCGCCCTGGGCGTGGTGGTGCGAGTGGCGGGTCAGGTTGAACATGGCCCAGGAGCTGATGCGCTTGTTGGTGTTCCAGGAGTGGCGCGGCTGCACCGGGGTGGCCGGGTTGCGCACCATGCCGTAGTGCTCCATGTAGTTGACGATCTCCAGCAGGGCCTTGCCGCCCAGGGCACAGACGCTGAAGAACAGCGCCGTCTGCCAGCCGCCAACAGCCCAGGCAGCAACCACCAGCAACAGGCTCATCAGGTGGCCACGAAGCACCGCGTTGTGCCAGCCGAAGCGGCTCTGGCCTTTACGCTTGAGGCGTTTGCTCTCGATCGTCCAGGCGCTCAGGTTACCCTTGATGCTCGACGCCAGAACGTGGAAGTAGACATTACGTCCACGCGGCGCGGTAGCCGGATCGCCGCTGGTGGACACGTAACGGTGGTGGCCATAGACGTGCTCGATAGCGAAGGTGGTGTCGAAGCTGAAGGCCAGCAACCAGCGTCCAATCAGCATGGATACAGGGTCCCAGGTGCGATGGGTTAGCTCATGGGCTGGAATGGTGCCGATCAAACCGATCATCAAGATGCAATTCAATACGACACTAAGGTAATGCCCGGCGGAGGTTGCATCCCGGGCGGCGACGAGGTCATAGCCGGTAACTTGGGTCAGCGCCGCGCCAAAGCCGAGGACGTCGCCACTGCTGAAACTCCACAGCGCGCAGAACATGATAAAGACCAGCAGCGGCAGGGCCAGCCACAACTGGACGGTGAGAATGGCCGGATGTTTGAACTGCGGCGTGCTGGTGTCGTCGCCACAGATGGCGTCACCCACCACGTAGATCGCCAGAATCAGCAGAAAACCGGCCGTCATGTAGACGCCGCCGGCAAGTATCGAGGCGGCGGCCAGCAGGCCGACGGCATGGAAGAGGAAAAACTTCAAATAGTGCAGAGCGTTCATGGGCGTTTCTCTCCAGGGAGTTATTGCGCTTCAGGCCGATACGGCCAAGGCGTCTTGTAGGGTGGTAAAGCGGTCGGCATGGATATGCTCGCGGGCCACGCCGTGCTGGCGCAGGATGGTCACACAGCTGTCGATCATGGCCGGTGGGCCACAGAGGTAGGCGTGCGCAGATGTCGGCAACAGCGCGGCAAGCTGCTCGGTGACCAGGCCGCGCGCCCCGGGCCACGCTGCGTCGGCCGCGGCTTGGGACAGCACGGGGATAAAGCGGAACTCGCTCGGCCACTGCGCGGCGAGGGCGCTGATCTCGGCCAGGGCATACAGGTCACGCTCTTCGCGGGCACCAAACAACAAGGTGGCAGGCCGCTTGATATTGTTGCGTGCTGCCTCTTGCAGCAGTGCCAGGATCGGTGCCAGGCCACTGCCGCCGGCGATCAGCAGCAGTGGTGCGTCGGCCGGGCGCAGCCAGAAGTCGCCCTGCGGGCCTTCGACGTCGATCTGCTGGCCGAGCAGGTGGTGGCCGTTGATGTAGGTGGAGAACAGCCCGCCTGGCACCTGGCGCACGAAGAAGCTGACCTGGGCATCGGCTTGCACCGGGGTGGCGAAGGAATAGCTGCGGCTGATGCCGGGCAGGGCGTTGAGGCTGAGGTTGGCGAACTGACCCGCCTTGTACGGGAGGCTTGCATCCAGCTGCACGGTTAGCCGGGTGATGTCGTGGGTTAGCTTTTCCTGGCCGCTGACCCGGCCGTGCACGGTGCGCCGCAGCAGCTGGGTGTCCATGTCCACGGCTACCTGGATGTCGTTCTTCGGCACACTCTGGCAGGCGAGGATATAGCCCTGGTCGAGTTCCTCGTCGCTGAGCAGGTAGCCAGTCTCGGTCAGTTCCTTGACTTGGCCAGATAGCAGCTTGCACTTGCAGGCGGCGCAGCCACCCACCCGGCAGCTATGGGGGAAGTCGATGCCGGCACGCAGTGCGGCGCTCAGCAGGGTTTCCTTGGAATCGACACGGATCGCCTGACCATTGATGGTCGCCGTGGTCGGGCCTTGCTTGGTAAAGAATGAAAACATATGTCCTCCAGTACAACCTGTTCAGGGCGATGTTCGCTACGTTGTTAGGCTAAGCGGCGCCGCGCCAACGCAGGAGGTTCGCGGTTGACATTCAATGGGTCATTTATTGACAATCATGTATCTGAATTCTCAGCCGAGGCCCGAGCCGTGCAGGACTTCACCCTAGCGGTGCAATACCTTCGCCAGATTGCCGAGCAACTCTGTGCCGTGGGCGCCGATGTGCCGGCCTGGTTGCAGCGCAGCGGGCTGAGCGAGGCGCAGCTCAGTGATCCGAGCTGCAAGCTCGATTTCTCCAGCTTCTGTCGGCTGGTCGAGGATGCGCTGGCGACCACTGGCGAGGCGGCCCTGGGCCTGCTGGTGGGTGAGCGCCTGGTGGTCAACAGCCATGGCATCGTCGGCTTTGCCGCCCTGCAGAGTGGCTCGGCACGTCAGGCACTACAGTTGCTGGAACGCTACTTCGGCGTGCGCACCAGCCTGGTGGCGATCAGCCTGCGGGATGACGGCGAGTTGGCGCACATCGTCTTCACGCCAAACTACCCATTGGGCGCTATTCAGCGGCCGGTGCTGGAAGCCGTCGTGCTGGCAATCAAGAACGTGTTTGATGCTGTCAGCCTGGGCACTTCTGGCGTGATGCGTGTCAGCTTCCCCTTTGCGCGGCCAGACTACGCCGGGCTTGCCGAAGAGATGTTGCGCTGCGAGGTGGACTATGACGCGGCTTGGACGGGTTTTAGCCTGCCGATTGAACTGCTTGATCAGCCACTGAAGATGGCCGACCCGGCGTCTTTTCGCGACGCCGAGCTGATCTGCCAGCGTGAACTGGACAAGCTCAAACAGACGGTTTCCATGAGTTCGCGGGTCCGCCGGATCATGCTGGAAAAACACAACGGCTTTCCTAGCCTTAACGTCACCGCGCGGTTGTTCCACCTGACGCCACGGACCTTGCACCGGCGCCTGCTGGAGGAGGGCAGCAGTTTCAAGGAAATCCTCGAACAGGTGCGACATACCCTGGCGGTGGAGTACCTCAAGGCTGACCATCTAAGTATTGAGGAAATCGCCTATACCCTGGGTTACACCGACATGGCCAACTTCCGTCGTGCCTTCAAGCGTTGGGAGTCAATGCCGCCGTCACGCTACCGTGCGGATAAAAGTCCGGCTTTATAAAGAGACGCTTCATATGGAGGTGCTCAAATGGCCTGCATCGCCTCTGATCTGCTTCCTCCAAAGCCTATTTTGAAAAACTCTATTGCCTGTGCGCCCTGCCAGATCAAGCTAGGTCTGGCAGGGCACTTTTGTTAAGGTGTCCGTCTGCGAACAAGACCGCTACAGCTGGCGGCTTTGGATAGATAACGAGGTGGCGTTTGATTAGTGTGTTGGTAGTTGATGACCACGATCTGGTTCGGGCCGGGATCACGCGCATGTTGGCTGATATTGAAGGCTTGCAGGTTATCGGGCAGGCGGATTGCGGCGAAGAGGCGTTGAAGAAAGCCCGCGAACTCAAGCCCGATGTGGTCTTGATGGACGTGAAGATGCCCGGCATCGGCGGCCTCGAAGCCACCCGTAAACTGTTGCGCAGCCACCCCGACATTAAGGTGCTGGCGGTGACCGCTTGCGAGGAAGACCCGTTCCCGACCTGGCTGTTGCAGGCTGGTGCGGCGGGGTATCTGACCAAAGGCGCAGCGCTGGATGAAATGGTGCGGGCGATTCGTATGGTGTTTGCCGGGCAGCGTTACATCAGCCCGCCGATTGCCCAGCAGTTAGCGCTGAAAGCCTTCGAGCCGCAAACCAATGGCTCGCCTTTTGAACTGCTGTCCGAGCGAGAGGTGCAAATTGCGCTGATGATTGCCAGCTGCCAGAAGGTGCAAAGCATCTCCGATAAGTTGTGCCTGTCGCCGAAAACGGTAAACACTTATCGCTATCGAATTTTCGACAAGCTGGCGATCAGCAGTGATGTTGAATTGGCCTTGCTCGCGGTGCGCCATGGCATGGTCGATGTCGCCAGCTGAGCCTGGCAGAGCGCTGGATGCCGCCGCGTTCCTGGCCGTTTGCAGCAGTCATCCGGGCGTGTACCGGATGTTCGATGCTCAGGGCCTGTTGCTCTATGTCGGCAAAGCCAAGAATCTAAAGAAACGTCTCTCTAGCTACTTTCGTAAAACCGGGCTGGCGCCGAAGACTGCGGCGTTAGTCGCAAAGATCGCGCAGATTGAAACCACGGTTACCGCCAATGAAACCGAGGCGCTGCTGCTCGAGCAGACGCTGATTAAAGCCTCGCGCCCGCCTTACAACATCCTACTGCGCGATGATAAATCCTATCCCTATGTGTTGTTGTCGGACGGCGAATTCCCGCGATTGAGCCTGCATCGTGGCGCCAAAAAGCCTAAAGGTCGTTATTTCGGGCCTTACCCCAGCGCCGGCGCCATCCGCGAAAGCCTTAACTTGCTACAGAAGACTTTTCTGGTCCGTCAGTGCGAAGACAGCTTCTTCAATAATCGCAGCCGACCCTGTTTGCAGTATCAGATCAAACGCTGCAAGGGGCCCTGCGTCGGCTTGGTCGATGCCGACGAATACGCCGCCGACGTGCGCCGCTCGGTGATGTTTCTCGAGGGGCGCAGCAATGCGCTCAGCGATGAGTTGTCGAGCACCATGGAAGGCTTTGCGCAGAACCTTGAGTTTGAGCGCGCCGCCGAGGTGCGCGATCAGCTGGCCTTGTTGCGCCGCGTGCAGGATCAGCAAAGCATGGAGGGCGGCAGCGGCGACGTGGACGTGGTCGCGGCCATCGTCAATCCGGGCGGCGCCTGCGTGCACTTGATTAGCGTGCGAGGTGGGCGGGTGCTGGGCAGTAAGAACTTCTTCCCGCAGGTGGCCATCGAGGAGGAGGGCAGCGAAGTGCTCTCGGCGTTCTTGGCGCAGTACTACCTGGGCAGCCATGAGCGCGAGTTGCCGAGCGAAGTGATAGTCAATGTGGTTCACGAGGATTTCCCGGCACTGATCGACGCCTTGGCCGAGTCGCGCCAGCACGAGCTGACTATCGCCCACCGGGTGCGCGGTACCCGTGCGCGCTGGCAGCAGATGGCGGTGACTAATGCCGAGCAGGCACTGATCTCGCGCCTGGCCAATCGTCAGCATTTAGCCGCGCGCTTTGCGGCGCTGGCGCAAGCCTTGGGGCTGGAGCAGTTGCCGCAACGCCTCGAGTGCTTTGATATCAGTCATACCAGCGGTGAGGCGACCGTGGCTTCCTGCGTGGTGTTCGGGCCAGAGGGGCCGCTCAAGTCCGACTATCGGCGCTATAACATCGAGGGCGTTACCGGGGGCGATGATTACGCCGCCATGCATCAAGCGCTCACCCGGCGCTTCAGTCGGGCCAAAGCGGGCGAGGGCAAGTTGCCGGATATTTTGCTGGTCGATGGTGGCAAAGGCCAATTGAAGATGGCCCAGGAAGTGATGCAAGAGCTGGAGGTGCCGAAGCTGATTTTACTCGGTGTGGCCAAGGGCGTTACTCGCAAACCCGGGCTTGAAACCCTGTATTTGAACGATGCCGCCCATGAGTTCACCTTGCCTGGAGATTCACCGGCCCTGCATTTGATTCAGCAGGTGCGCGATGAGGCGCACCGTTTTGCCATTACCGGCCACCGTGCCCGGCGTGGCAAAGCACGGCGCACTTCAAGCCTGGAAGATGTCGCCGGTGTCGGCCCGGCCCGGCGGCGCGACTTGCTCAAGCATTTTGGCGGGTTGCACGAACTGAGCCGCGCCAGTACAGATGAGATTGCTAAAGCTCCAGGCATTAGCAAAAAGCTTGCAGAGTTAATTTATGCTGCTCTTCACAGTGAGTAGTATGCAGCGGGTAGAATGCCCGACCACCTTGCGGACCAGTCGTACTGATGAATATCCCCAACCTGCTTACCGTTCTGCGCGTACTGCTGATTCCAGTTTTTGTGCTGCTGTTTTACCTGCCGTTTTCCTGGAGCCTGTTGGCAGCTAGCGCGGTGTTTGCCTTTGCCGCCGCCACCGATTGGCTGGACGGCTATCTGGCCCGCGTACTGCAACAAAGCACACCGTTCGGGGCATTTCTCGATCCGGTGGCCGACAAGTTAATTGTTGCTGTGGCGCTGGTGGTGCTGGTTGAGGCCCATCACAACCTCTGGCTGACCTTGCCGGCGATCATCATCATCAGTCGCGAAATCGTAGTGTCGGCCCTGCGTGAGTGGATGGCCGAGATCGGCGCCCGCGCGCAAGTGGCGGTGTCTGATCTGGGCAAATGGAAAACTGCCGCGCAAATGTTGGCGCTGGTCATCTTGCTGGCCATTCCGCCGCAGTTTTCCGTCTGGGTTGGGATCGGTTACGGCTTGCTGTATATCTCCGC
>JAURXE010000464.1 GCA_030654635.1 Pseudomonas sp. | reverse complement strand
GCCGGGATGGCCGCCGTGCTCACCGTCAGCATCGCCATGCTGCTGGTGTTCGCCCGGCGCATGGCGCCGACCCGGCCGATTCACCTGGCGGTGGCGGTGGCCAATCTCGGTTACGCCTTGCCCGGCTCGGTGTTGGCCGTGGCGCTGATGCTGGCCTTCAGTTATTTCGACCGTTGGCTGGTGATTCCGCTGTCGACCCTGTTGGGCGGTGCCGGCAAACCCTTATTGCTGGGCAGCTTGCTGGCGTTGTTGCTGGCTTATCTGGTGCGTTTTATCGCCGTTGCCTATGGCCCGCTGGAGAGCAGTCTGGCGCGGATTCGTCCATCCCTGCCGCAGGCCTCGCGCAGCCTCGGGGTCAGCGGCGTGGCGTTGTTCACCCGGGTGTATTTGCCGCTGCTGCTGCCGGGCGTGCTATCGGCGGCTTTGCTGGTGTTTGTCGATGTGCTTAAGGAGATGCCCGCCACCTTGTTGATGCGCCCTTTTGGCTGGGACACCCTGGCGGTGCGGGTGTTTGAAATGACCAGCGAAGGCGAGTGGGCGCGCGCCGCCCTGCCGGCCTTGAGCCTGGTGCTGGTGGGCTTGTTGCCGGTGATAGTGCTGATCCGCCGTTCGGCGCGTCCACTCGGCTAACTCGCCGGCGCGGGTGTCCAGTCGCCGGCTGAGCGGCTACAATGCGCGCGTTTTATTGATGTCCACAGTATTCAGCAGGGTTTTCCCGTCGGTGAACTGCAGCGCCACAGCGCATCCGGTTTGCCAGCATTTAACCTTGCCCGCCCACAGTAGCTTCGTAAGGAAATCCCATGGGACAGCGCACACCACTCTTCGAACAGCACCTAGCCTTGGGCGCCAAGATGGTCGACTTCGGCGGCTGGGACATGCCCTTGCATTACGGCTCGCAAGTCGAGGAGCACCATCAGGTGCGGCGTGACTGTGGGGTGTTCGACGTGTCGCACATGACCGTGGTCGACGTCACTGGCGTACAGGCCAAGGCTTACCTGCAACACCTGCTGGCCAACGACGTTGAGCGTTTGCAACTGCTCGGTAAGGCGTTGTACAGCGGCATGCTCAATGAGCAGGGTGGAGTGATTGACGACCTGATCGTCTATCTGGCCGTCGAGGGTTACCGGGTGGTGGTGAATGCCTCGACTCGCGACAAAGACATCGCCTGGATGGAAAAACAAACCACCGGCTTTGACGTGACCCTCAATGAGCGCAGTGAGTTGGCGATGCTGGCCATTCAAGGCCCCCATGCCCGCGCTAAGACCGCCGAACTGGTGAGCCCGGCCCGCGCCGCACTGATCAGCGGTCTCAAGCCCTTCCAAGGTCTGGCCGACGGCGAATGGTTTATCGCCCGCACCGGATATACCGGCGAAGACGGCCTGGAAATCATGCTGCCGGCCGCCGAGGCGCCGGCCTTTCTGGCTGAGTTGGTGGGTGCCGGGATTGCCCCGATTGGCCTGGGTGCCCGCGATACCTTGCGCCTAGAAGCTGGCATGAACCTTTATGGCCAGGACATGAGCGAAGCGGTTTCGCCGCTGGCCGCCAACATGGCCTGGACCATCGCCTGGGAGCCGCAAGCGCGTAACTTCGTCGGCCGTGCGGCGCTGCAAGCCCAGCAGGACGTCGGGGTTGCCGACAAACTGGTCGGCCTGGTGCTGGAAGAGCGCGGCGTACTGCGCGCTCACCAAGTGGTGCGGGTCAACGGCATTGGCGAAGGCGAAATTACCAGTGGCAGTTTCTCGCCTAGTCTGGGTAAGTCGATCGCGCTGGCCCGCGTACCGGTAGCCACTGGCGAGCGCGCCGAGGTAGAGATCCGCGGCAAGTGGTATCCGGTTCGCGTGGTGCAGCCGAACTTTGTGCGGCACGGTAAAGCCTTAATCTAATAACCTGCCTGCTACCTGCCGCGAGCGCGGCAGGTAGTGGCGAGCTGCTAACTTTATGCGGGCACCCAGCTGCCCAGTCAAACTTTGAGGACTCTGAAATGAGCAATATCCCCGCCGATCTGCGTTACGCCGCTAGCCACGAATGGGTTCGCCTGGAAGCCGACGGCACTGTGACCGTGGGCATCTCCGACCACGCGCAAGAAGCCCTAGGCGACGTGGTCTACGTTGAGCTGCCGGAAGTGGGTGCCAGCCTCAACGCCGGTCAGGAAGCCGGTGTGGTTGAGTCGGTGAAAGCCGCCTCGGACATCTACGCCCCGATCGCCGGTACCGTGCTGGCCGTCAACGAAGTGCTGACCGACAGCCCTGAGCAAGTCAACAGTGACCCTTACGCCAGCTGGTTCTTCAAGTTGCAGCCAAGCGACGCCACCGAGCTGAACAAGCTGCTCGACGCTGCCGCTTATAGCGCCGCTTGCAACACCGAAGCCTGATTACCCGTTAATTCAGCCAAGCCTCGCCAGTCGAGGCTTTGTGCTTTTAGAGACCGCCGCCATGTCCCAGTCGCCTAGCCTTGCCCAGCTGCAGCAGTCTGCTGCCTTTTTGCGTCGTCACCTCGGCCCCGATGCCCCCGAGCAGCAGGCCATGCTGGCAACGCTTGGCCTGAGCAGCCGCGCCGAGCTGATCGAGCAAACCGTGCCGCCTGCGATTCGCTTGAATCGTCCTCTGGAGCTGCCGGCCGCGCTGGACGAAGAGGCGGCTCTGGCCAAGTTGCGCGGCTACGCCGAGCAGAACCAGCTGTGGACCAGCCTGATCGGCATGGGCTACCACGGCACCGTGACCCCGGCGGTGATCGTCCGTAACGTGCTGATGAGTCCGGGTTGGTACACCGCCTACACCCCGTACCAGCCAGAAATCGCCCAGGGCCGTTTGGAGGCGCTGCTGAACTTTCAGCAGCTGACCATCGACCTGACTGGTTTGGACCTGGCCAGCGCCTCCTTGCTGGACGAAGCCACCGCCGCCGCCGAAGCCATGGCCATGGCCAAGCGCGTGGCCAAGAGCAAGAGCAACCTGTTCTTCGTCGACCAGAACTGCCACCCGCAGACCCTCTCGGTGGTGCAGACCCGCGCCGATGCCTTTGGCTTCGTGGTGGTGGTGGATGCAGTCGAGAACCTCGCCAGCCATCAGGTGTTTGGCGCCCTGCTGCAGTACCCGGACAGCTTCGGCGAGATCCGCGACCTGCGCCCGATCATCGACGCACTGCATGCCCAGCAAGCCCTGGCCTGCGTGTCGGCCGACATGCTCAGCCTGTTGCTGCTGACCCCGCCGGGTGAGTTGGGCGCCGACATCGTG
>JAURXE010000461.1 GCA_030654635.1 Pseudomonas sp. | reverse complement strand
ATGCGGTTGGCGCGTTTGCGGCAATCGACCAGGCGCTCGTAGTCACGCGAGAGCATCTCGAACCAGGCCAGCAGATGGTGACCGAAGATCACCGGCTGGGCGGTCTGCAGGTGGGTGAAGCCGGGCATGATGGTCTCGGATTCAGTCGCCGCCAAACCGAGCAAGCCCTGTTGCAGGCGAGTGATTTCCGCCAGGATCAGGTCGATCTCATCGCGTAACCACAGGCGAATGTCGGTGGCCACTTGGTCTTTGCGCGAACGGCCGGAGTGCAGTTTCTTGCCGGAAACGCCGATGCGATCGGTGAGGCGTGCCTCGATGTTCATGTGCACGTCTTCCAGATCGACGCGCCAGTCGAATTGGCCGGCTTCGATTTCGGTCTGGATTTGTTTCAGGCCGGCTTCGATGGCGTCGCGTTCTTCCACTGTCAGCACGCCGACCTTGGCTAGCATGGTGGCGTGGGCGATGGAGCCCATGATGTCGTGCTTGTACAGGCGCTTGTCGAAGCCGACCGAGGCGGTAAAACGGGCGACAAAGGCGTCGACGGGCTCACTGAAACGACCGCCCCAGGACTGGTTGGTTTGCTCAACGCTCATGGCATGCTCTCGGCGAATAGAGAAATAAGCGCAGCGCCACTGCTGGTGGCCTGCACGGCAAAAAAGTTGCGCAATAATAACAGGCTCAGCTGGAGAATCGTGGTTGTGCTTTGCTTGGGCGCCACGCTTGGATTAAGTCGCTTGAATCACGCTTTAAGCGAATAAGCGGCATTTTGGTGATTTATTTTAGCCAGTCGTGGCTGGCTAACTTGCTGGCGCAGGCAACCACAGGGACACTCGGCGGATGCAAACTAACTGGCTGAATAAAGGGCGCGTGGCGGCGCCGATTGACGATGACTTCTTCCTCCCGGAGCTGTGCTTGCCGGAAGCGTTGTTGGTCTTGGTGTTGCTTGCCGAGCTGCTGGTGCTGGTACTGGTACTGGCCGAGCCCATGCATGCCGGCTTTAACTGGGTCAGGCTGGCCCTGACCTCCTTGTTCGCACAATGGATAGTGTTGCTCAGCGCCGCCTTGCTCTGTCGCCTGCGGCCTTGGCTGGCTGGCTTGCCGGCCTGGTTGGCGGGTATTTACTGCAGCGCAGTGGTGGTGGGTTTGACCGTGGCTTGCACAGCGGTGGCCGACTACTACCAGCTGGGTGGGCCGCTGCAGCGCGATGGCGAGGTTAATCTGTACCTGCGCCACGCCTTGATCGGCTTGATTATGTCGGCCTTGTTGCTGCGCTATTTTTATTTGCAGAGCCAGTGGAGGCGTCAGCAGCAGGCCGAATTGCGCGCGCGGCTGGAGTCGCTGCAAGCACGGATTCGCCCGCACTTTTTGTTTAATAGCCTCAATAGCATCGCCAGCCTGGTGACTATCGACCCGTTTAAAGCCGAACAGGCAGTGCTGGATTTGTCCGACTTGTTTCGCGCCAGTTTGGCCAAACCGGGCAATCTGGTGAGCTGGAGCGACGAGCTGGAGCTGTCCAAACGCTACCTGTCGATTGAGCAATACCGCCTCGGCGAGCGGCTGCAGTTGGATTGGCAGGTGGACAGCGTGCCGGCGGATTTGCCGATCCCGCAGTTAACCTTGCAGCCGCTGCTGGAAAACGCTTTGATCTATGGCATACAGCCGCGCATTGAAGGCGGCTTGGTGAGCATCGAGGCGGAATATACCGATGGCCTGTTTCGGCTCTGCGTCAGTAGCCCCTACGATGAGACTATTGAAGCGCCGCCTTCGCGCGGCACTCATCAGGCATTGGCCAATATTGATGCGCGCCTGGCTGCACTTTTTGGCCCAAGTGCCAGTCTTAGTGTGGAACGGCGTGACGGACGGCACTTTACTTGTCTACGCTATGCTTGTGCGAGACCCATGCAGGAAGCCCGAGTTTTATGAATGTCCTGATCGTTGATGATGAGCCCCTAGCCCGCGAGCGACTAAGCCGCATGGTGGCCGAGCTGGATGGCTGCCGCGTGCTGCAACCGTGCGCCAGCAATGGCCTGGAAGCCTTGGCGCTGATTGATAGCCTTAAACCCGATGTGGTGTTGCTGGATATCCGCATGCCGGGCCTGGATGGTTTGCAGGTCGCGGCCAAGCTCTGTGAGCGCGAGGCGCCACCGGCGGTAATCTTTTGCACCGCCCACGACGAATTTGCCCTTGAGGCGTTTCAGGTCAGCGCGGTGGGGTATTTGGTTAAACCGGTGCGTCCGGAGGCCTTGAGCGAAGCACTGAAAAAAGCCGAGCGGCCCAATCGTGTGCAGCTGGCTGCCCTGACCCGGCCGGCCCTCGATCACAGCGGCGCTCCGCGCAGCCATATCAGTGCGCGCACCCGTAAGGGTATCGAGCTGATTCCGCTGGAGCATGTGATCTTCTTCATCGCAGATCACAAGTACGTGACTCTGCGCCATGAAGGGGGCGAGGTGTTGCTGGATGAGCCGCTAAAATCCCTGGAAGACGAATTTGGCGATCGCTTCGTGCGTATCCATCGCAATGCGCTGGTCGCCCGGGAGCGCATCGAGCGCCTGCAACGCACACCGTTGGGGCACTTTCAGTTGTTTCTACGCGGCCTGAATGGCGACCCGTTGATCGTCAGTCGTCGGCATGTGGCGGGCGTGCGCAAGTTGATGAATCACCTCTGATCCAAGCCAGCGGTTTTTTCAGCGCCCTTAACGTAGGCGTTTGCACCCAGCCGGTCGCGGTGGGTGCACCACCCGCCGGCCTGCCTTATCATGCTGGCGTTCATTCGTTTTGAGAGCCGTCATGTCCATCCGCGAAATCCGCATCGCCACCCGCAAAAGTGCCCTCGCCCTCTGGCAGGCCGAATTCGTTAAGGCCAGCCTCGAGCTGGCGCACCCGGG
>JAURXE010000456.1 GCA_030654635.1 Pseudomonas sp. | reverse complement strand
GGTGGCCATGGCGTCTTCATTCATGGCCCAGCGGTATTGGCTCTCGCTCAGGCTTTGGCGCACTTCACCGGGATTGCCGGGCTTAAGCAGGCGGGGTAATGGGGCCTGTTCATCGGCGAGCTTTTGCAGCAGTTCCGGGCTGATGGTCAGGCGGTCGCAGCCTGCCAGTTGCTCGATTTGGCCGAGGTTGCGAAAGCTCGCGCCCATTACCACGGTGGCGTAGCCATTGGCCTTGTAGTAGTTGTAAATGCGCGTTACCGACTGCACACCGGGGTCTTCGGCGCCAACAAAGTCGTGACCTTCGGCTTTTTTGTACCAGTCATAAATGCGCCCGACGAAGGGCGAAATCAAAAACACCCCTGCGTCGGCGCAAGCGGCGGCTTGGGCAAAAGAGAACAGCAGGGTCAGGTTAGTTTGAATACCGCTGCGTTCCAGTTGCTCGGCGGCTTTGATGCCTTCCCAGGTGGCGGCGACTTTGATCAGTACGCGCTCGCGGCCGACGCCAGCATCTTCATAAATACCGATCAGGCGTTCGGCTCGGCGCAGGGTAGCCTGGGTGTCGAAGGACAAGCGTGCATCCACTTCGGTGGAAATTCGGCCAGGAATTAGTTTGAGAATCTCCTGGCCGACTGTGGCGCCAAACAAATCGCAAGCCAAGCCCAGGTCGCCGGCGCAATTGCTCATGGCGTTGGCCAGTAAGGGTGCATAGCGCGGCAAGGAGGCGGCTTTGAGCAGTAGCGAGGGGTTGGTGGTGGCGTCCACCGGTTGCAGTTTGGCAATAGCGTCGAGATCGCCGGTGTCGGCGACCACGGTAGTGAATTGCTTGAGTTGATCCAGTTTAGAAGTCATGAGATTCCTTGTCGTTACTGATGCCCTGACCTTACCCCAGTGTTGCTGGGCGCTCAACGGGAGCTAGTGGCCTTCGAGCAATTGCGTCGCCTGATCAAGCAATAGCAACGGCTCGCTGGTCTTGTGGATATCGACCGAAAGCAGCTGCCGAAAACGACGGGCACCTGCAAAGCCCTGGCCCAGCCCGAGCGCATGGCGGGTGATATGGTGCATCGCACCGCCGCCCGCCAGGTGCTGTTCTATATAGGGTCGTAGCTGTCTGAGCGCCTCGGCGCGGCCGATAATCGGGTTAGAGCAGCCGAACAGTTGTTGGTCCACCG
>JAURXE010000448.1 GCA_030654635.1 Pseudomonas sp. | reverse complement strand
GCCGGGTTGGTGAACAGCGTATCGGTGTCGCCAACCTCGATCAGTTTGCCCATGTACATAAAGGCCGTGTAGTCCGAGACGCGTGCGGCCTGTTGCATGTTGTGGGTGACGATGACGATGGTGAACTTGGTCTTCAGCTCGCAGATCAGCTCTTCAACTTTCAGCGTCGAGATCGGATCGAGCGCCGAGCAAGGCTCATCGAGCAACAGCACTTCGGGTTGCACGGCGATGGTGCGGGCAATCACCAAACGCTGTTGCTGACCGCCGGACATGCCCAGGGCCGAATCATTCAGGCGGTCTTTGACTTCATCCCACAAGGCGGCGCCGCGCAGCGATTGCTCAACGGCCTCGTCGAGAATGCGCTTCTGGTTAATGCCCTGAATCCGCAGGCCGTAGGCGACGTTTTCATAGATGCTTTTCGGGAAGGGGTTGGCCTTCTGAAACACCATGCCGACGCGACGGCGCAGGTCGGCCACATCTTCGCCTTTGCGATAGATGTCGCGGCCGTCCATGTTGATCGCCCCCTCTACGCGGCAGCCATCAACCAGGTCATTCATGCGGTTGAAGCAGCGCAGCAGGGTCGACTTACCGCAGCCAGACGGGCCGATAAAGGCCGTTACCCGCTGCTTGGGAATATTCAGCTTAACGTCGTACAGGGCCTGCTTATCGCCGTAGAACAGGTTCAGGCCAGGCACTTCCAGTCCGATGGTTTCCTCGGCTAGGCGCATGCTCTGCGAGCTGCGCCCGAGACTGCTGATGTTGATGCCATGTGTATGGGGCTCGTGTTGCATAACTTCACTCCGTAACGGATGCGTGAAAGATTGTGTCGTTGCGGGACAAGCAAAGCGTTGTCCCTCATTGGTGGCCAACGCTGTGCGGTTGTCCACCCTACAAATGGGTTGCTGGCGCTAGATTAATGATCCAGAGCTTTGTATTTTTCGCGCAGATGGTTGCGCAAGGTTACCGCCGAAATATTCAGTAGCGCGATCACCAGCACCAGCAACATCGCGGTGGCAAACACCAGCGGCCGCGCCGCCTCGACGTTGGGGCTCTGGAAGCCGACGTCGAAGATGTGAAAGCCCAAGTGCATGATTTTTTGATCGAAGTGCAGGTAAGGGTAATTGCCATCCACCGGCAGCGCCGGGGCCAGCTTGACCACGCCCACCAGCATCAGCGGCGCCACTTCACCGGCGGCACGCGCCACGGCGAGGATCAGCCCGGTCATCATCGCCGGAGTCGCCATCGGCAAGACGATCTTCCAGAGGGTTTCCGACTTGGTCGCACCCAATGCCAGGGAGCCTTCGCGCAGCGCCCGGGGAATCCGTGCCAGACCTTCTTCGGTGGCGACAATCACCACCGGCACGGCCAGAATCGCCAGGGTCAGCGAGGCCCAGAGCAGGCCCGGAGTACCAAAGGTCGGCGCCGGCAGGGCTTCAGGGAAGAACAACCGGTCCAGCGAGCCGCCCAGCACATAGACGAAAAAGCCCAGGCCAAATACCCCGTAAACGATCGCCGGCACGCCGGCCAGGTTGTTGACCGCGATGCGGATAATCCGCGTCAGGGCGTTTTGCTTGGCGTATTCACGCAGGTACACCGCCGCCAGCACGCCGAACGGGGTGACGATGATGGCCATCAGCATGGTCATCATGATGGTGCCGAAAATTGCCGGGAAGATCCCGCCCTCGGTGTTGGCTTCGCGCGGGTCGTCACTCAAGAACGACCAGAGGTTGTGGAAGTAAGTCCCCAGCTTGGCGAATACCGACATGCTGTTGGGTTGCAGGGCTTTGACGATTTTGCCCAGGCTGACTTCCTTCTCTTCGCCACCGACTTCACGCAGCACCAGGCTGTCGCGGTCGAACTCAGTGTGCAGGCTCAGCAGCTCGCCTTCCAAGGCCTGATAGCGGGCCTCCAGGGCGGCGCGCTCGGCGTCGATATCGGCTTGCGCGGTGGCGTCCAAAAGCCCTTTCAGCTCCAGCTTGCGGGTTTGCAAACGCAGCTGTTCGAGGCCGTGGTTGATCGCACTGATGTCTTTCTTTTCCAGCTGAGCGAGCCGGCTGGACAACTGATTGACCCGCGCCAGCCGCTCTTGCAGCACTGGCCAGGCGGCCTGACCTTCGGCGATGACCTTGCCGCTTTCTTTCAGACTGACGATATAGCCATAGAAGTTGCCCCACTCACGACGTTCCAGAGCCACTAGATCCTGCGGGTAGCTGCGCTCGGTCAGCCACTCGCCGATCACCCAAGAGAAATCGCTGCCGTAGACTTCGCGGTTACCGACCTTGATCAGGTCGCGAGTCATAAACTCCGGGCCCTGCTCGGGCACCGGGAAGCCGGCACTCTTGAGTCGTACGCGGGTAACTTCTTCGTCCTGCACCAGCTCGCCGACGATCAGATGCGCGGCCTGGCCAGGAATCTGATAGCTGGCCTGCAGCAGGTCGGCGGGCCAAAAATAGCCCAGACCACGGACGCTGATCAGCAGCAACAGACCGATAGTCATGATCACCGCGATCGACACCGAGCCAGCGCTCATCCACACGCCGGGGGCGCCGCTTTTGTACCAAGACTTCAAGGATTGCTGTTTCACGAATTTCTCACCTTGGGTTGCACTTATTCTATGGGCCCAACGGCGGGTTATGCCTTCGGCTAACCCGCCCTAAAGCCTATATTCCACGCCCAGAGCAGCAGCTATTAGAGCGACGCGTACTTGCCACGCAAGCGCTGACGAATCAATTCGGCCAGAGTGTTCATCACGAAGGTGAACGTCAGCAGCACGAAGGCAGAGAGAAACAGCACTCGATAATGCGAACCGCCGACCTCGGACTCCGGCATCTCCACCGCGACGTTAGCCGCCAGGGTGCGCATGCCTTCGAAGATGTTGGCGTCCATGATCGGCGTGTTGCCGGTGGCCATTAGCACAATCATGGTCTCGCCGACCGCACGGCCCATGCCAATCATCAATGCCGAGAAGATCCCTGGGCTAGCGGTCAGAATCACCACCCGCGTCAGGGTTTGCCAAGGTGTCGCGCCCAGTGCCAGAGAGCCCAGGGTCAGGCTGCGCGGCACACTGAAGATGGCGTCTTCGGCAATCGAAAAGATGTTCGGGATCACCGCAAAGCCCATGGCCAGGCCGACGATCAAGGCGTTGCGCTGATCGAACTGGATGCCCATGTCGTTGGTGATCCACAGGCGCATGTCACCGCCAAAGAACCAGGTTTCCAGCAGCGGGCTCATGCCCAGCGACAACCAACCCACGCCCAACAGTACCGGGATCAGAATCGCCGCTTCCCAGCCGTCCGGCACCCGCTGGCGAATTGAGGCTGGCAAGCGGCTCCAGGTAAAGCCGGCCAGCAGGATGCCAATCGGGGTCAGCAGCAACAGGCTGAACACCCCGGGCAAGTGCAGCTCAACATAGGGCGCCAGAAACAGCCCGGCGAAGAAGCCGAGAATCACTGTCGGCAGCGCTTCCATCAACTCGATCACCGGCTTGACCTTGCGGCGCATGCTCGGCGCCATAAAGTAGGCGGTGAAGATCGCCGCAGCAATCGCCAGCGGCGCGGCCAGCAACATGGCGTAGAAAGCCGCCTTGAGCGTGCCGTAGGTCAGCGGCGCGAGGCTCATCTTCGGCTCGAACTCGGCGTTGGCCGCGGTCGATTGCCAGATGTACTCAGGCTTGTCGTAGCTCTCGTACCAGACCTTGCTCCACAGCGAGCTCCAGGAAATTTCCGGATGCGGGTTGTTCAGCTTGAGTGGTAGCAGCTTGTCACCGGCCTCGACCACCAGTTTGTTGGCCCGTGGCGACAGCGCCAGCAGGCTGGCATTGGCAGCCACCGGCTCGATCAACAGGGTGCGCTGTGCGGTGCTGTGAAACACCCCCAGCTCGCCGGCGCCGTTCAGCGCGACGAAACCCTTGCGACGCTCCTCGGGAACGATCTGGCGGATCGCCGAATCACCCATCTGGAAGTCGCGGATATGCTTGAGGCGCTGCTGATCATCCGGGTCACGGGCCATAAACCACTGGCCGATGCCGCCCTTGGAGTCACCGATCATCAGGGAAATGCCGCCGAGCAGCTGGCTGCTGGTGGTCACTTCGCTGGTTGCATCTTGCAGCAATTCATAGCGGCCATTGAGGCTGCGCGTGGGCAGGTTGAACACGTCCATATGGGCGCGACCATTCTGCACAAACAGCCAGTTCTGCCGCACGTCGATAAACAGTGCCTTGATCGGCTCGGCAATTTGCGGCAGTTCGATGCGCGCCTCAGTAACGCTGGTTTCACCGGTGAACTGGTTTTCTTCCTTGGTCAGCTCCAGCACATGCAATTGCGTGCCGGTGGAACCCACCACCAGCAAGGTGTCGTCGTGTACGCCGAGGTTCACGTGCTCCAGCGGCCGCCCCTGAGCATCCACCTGCAGCGCCGTTTCACCGTAGGGGTATTCCAGTTCCGGGGTGATGGTTTTCTTGCCGTCTGGATAACTGGCCTTGTAGGCGTGGCGCAGCACCAGCGCCTGGCCATTGGACAGACCCAACACCACCATGGCACTGCCAGGCTGACCTTGCTGCAACGACACTACCCGAGCGCCGGCCGGTAACGGCAAACTGACGCGACGCAGTTCATTGCCGGTCTTCACCGCAAAAAACAGCGCCTCGCCCCGATCGGAGATGCGCAGACCAATTTGATTTTGTTCTTCTATAGCCAACAACAGCGGCTTGCCGGCGTCTTGCAACCAGGCCGGGCTCTGCACTGCGCTCTCGCTCAGCTCGGCGCCCTTGAACAGCGGCATCACCACATAGGCCAGGTAGAAGAAAATCAGCGTGATGGTGGCCAGCACCGTCAGCCCGCCGATAAACACATACCAGCCGGTCAGGCGGTCTTTGAGCGCGCGAATGCGCCGCTTGCGTTGCAATTGCGGCGTATTGAAGTCAATCCGCGCAGGAGAAGAATTAGTCATGGGTAAGTTGGCCAGATCGTTCATGCTGATTATCCAACAAAGCCTAACGGCGCTTTGTGACAGAAAGATTACAGAGCGCAAACACAAAAGGTCCGCCGACCAGTAACACTGGTAGCGAACCTGTTAATTAACGTGACCTGAGAGTCCAGGCCACGTTTGGGCTTCCTTACCCGTGCTGGCGAATTACAGACCGAGGTCTTTCAGCGCCTTAGCCACAACTTTGGCTGGCAGCGGGATATAGCCATCTTTAACCACAACCTGCTGGCCTTGCTGCGACAGTACCGATTTCAGGAACTCGGCTTCCAGCGGTGCCAACGGCTTGTTCGGTGCCTTGTTAACGTAGACAAACAGGAAGCGCGCCAGCGGGTATTTGCCGCTCAATGCGTTGTCTTCGTTGGCTTCTTCTACTTCACCACCGTCTTTCTTCGACAGCGGTACGGCGCGGGTGCTGGAGGTTTTGTAACCAATGCCCGAGTAACCGATGCCGTTCAGCGACTGGCTGACCGACTGCACCACCGAGGCCGAACCTGGCTGCTCGTTGACGTTACCCTTGAAGTCGCCTTTGCACAGCGCGGCTTCTTTGAAGTAACCGTAGGTGCCCGATACCGAGTTACGGCCGAACAACTGAATCGGCTTGTCGGCCCACTCGCCGGTCAGACCCACGTCGCCCCAGGTCTTGATGTTCGAACCGCCACACAGACGGTTGGCCGAGAAAATGCCGTCAACCTGAGCCATCGACAGGCTTTTGATCGGGTTATCTTTGTTCACGAACACGGCCAGGGCATCAACTGCCACCGGTACAGCAGTCGGCTTGTAGCCGTATTTGCTTTCAAAGGCGGCCAGTTCGACGTCCTTCATCTGGCGGCTCATCGGGCCCAGGTTAGAAGTACCTTCGGTCAGAGCAGGTGGCGCAGTGGAAGAGCCAGCGGCCTGAATCTGAATGTTCACGCTCGGGTACATCTTTTTGTAGTCTTCAGCCCACAGGGTCATCAGGTTGGCCAGGGTGTCGGAACCCACGCTGGACAGGTTGCCGGATACGCCGGTGGTTTTCGTGTAAGCAGGAATGCTTGGATCAACATTGGCGACCGCGCTGGCAGTCGCAACAGCTGCCGCGACAAATGTCATGGCCGTCATCAAACGCTTCAGTTTCATGCCTTACTCCTAGCTGGATAGGTTAACTCGGCGGCCAGTATCAGCAGGCCATGTGACCACTCTATGTCGTGATTGTGACAATTAGATGAATGCCCAAGCATGGAGTAAAGACCATAGACGCCAGCCAGCAATAACCCGCGCGTCTATGCGCGCAGGGCGACGTATGGCGAACCCAGGAGCGCAGCGAACAATCCGCCAGCCAGCGGCGAATACAACCAGCGCGAGCGGAACCGGTCAATCGCGGCCAAGGTCGCTCTTACAGGACGTGGACCCCCGATAAAATTACTGCAGACGCACCGCCGACAAAACACCCCGCCCAGCGAACCTTTATTTACTCCGACAACAGCGGCGGCAGCGGGATTTCGGCGAAGGGCACCGGCAGCTTGATGACCCCATCGGCCGGCTGATTGGCGCGGGTGATGGCGATCAACTGGCGAATATCCTGCAGACGCGGGGCTTGCGGCACGTGCGGGTCGTTGCCGAAGAAGTCCTCCCAATGGCCGATCACCGTCAGTCGTGGCTGCAGGCGCTTGAGCAGTATCTCGGGATAGGCCGGCGACTGGTTCCAGGCGCCGGCGCAGAGCACCTCCACATCCACTCGCTTGGTATCCGGCAGCAGCGGCGGCAAACCCAGGGGCGCGGTGCTGCCGGCGTCTTGGTAGTGGATGCGATAGACCGGCTTACCTTGCGCGTCGAGCAAATCCACCAGCCAGGCCAGGGTCTGGCCTTCTTTCCAGCCGAACACCGAGGTCGGCAACTCAGTCAGGTCCTGGTCGTAACTGCCGGTCAGCAACTTGATGCCGAACATATGCGGCGAGTGCTCGCTCTTGATCGCCATGGCGCGGATCTGCCGCTTGGGCGAGTAAAACCACTGACCGGGCGTGGCGCCGATGGCCATCACTGCTTCGGCATCGACAATCCGCTCACGGGGGATAGCGGCGGCAAGAATATGGCCCATGGTCTTCGAGCCATAGACCTTGGCTTGCGGCGCGTGGCGTTGCAGCACGCGCGGCACGTCCAGCAGGTGATCGTAATGGGCGTGGCCAACCAACAGCATGCTGACATCGGCGGCCGGTGGCATCAGTTGATCGATTTTGGCGTTGTCGGCCGCCACCGTCAGCGGCGGCTGGCCGAGGGTCGCAGGGTTACTGAACGAGGGAGCAAACAACAACGCCTCACCCTGCCAGCGCAGCAGATAACCGCCCACCCCGAGGTATTGCATGCTCGGCGGCGCCACCTGGGTTTCTTGCCAGAGCGGCAAGCCGGCAGGGTTTTGCGCGCAACCGGCGAGCAACAACAGCGATAACAGGGCAATCCGACGCAGCATGAGCAAGCTCCTTAACAATGACTTTGATTGGTTACGTGCCGAGGGCAAAACGTAGGGTGGTCAACGCGAAGCTTGGCCACCCGCTTAACCCGCCATTTGCCCCAGGCACCGCTGTACCGGGCATACATTGAACGGGCTAAGCGCGCGGTGGCCAACGCTTCGCGGTGGCCCACCCTACAAACAGCCCTGCAGCCTAACGGGTCGCCCGCCACGAAGGCACCGAACCTGTGGCTAGTTAGCCGCCTGGTTCGCCGTAACAAGCGCCGCCCGCAGTTATCCGCCGCCGGCCTGACGCGGATCAATGCAGGCGGCGGCGGGCTGTTGCTAAAGTCCCGGCCCATTTTCTGCGCCATCCGAGTGCCATCGCCATGTCCGCCCCGTTCCAGCCCGAACTGCTCTCGCCCGCCGGCACCCTGAAGAACATGCGTTATGCCTTCGCCTACGGTGCCGACGCGGTGTACGCCGGGCAGCCGCGCTACAGCTTGCGGGTGCGCAACAACGAGTTCGACCACGCCAGCCTGGCCATCGGCATCAACGAGGCCCAC
>JAURXE010000445.1 GCA_030654635.1 Pseudomonas sp. | reverse complement strand
GTTGATACCGGGATGCTGATAAAACCAGCGATCCTCGTAAGTCAGTAGGGCCTCCAGGTACTCGGGCGCCACCTCGTCGGGCGTAATCGGGTAGCGCCACACGCCATTGGCATCGGCAAAGCGCCACAACGGCGTGCCATCTTCGGCCAGCACTACACGGGCCTGATCATCCTGCGGCAGCGGCAAGGGCCACAGCCGATCCGCCGCGCAGAGCATCAGCAGCAGCGCCAGAAAAGCCAGCGCCAGCGCTAAAGCTCGGCGCGGCCAGGGGCGTAACGCTCGCCAGCGGCGGTAAAGCTGGCGCACCTTAGCTGGCCAGCCGTTGGCCGAGAATCAGCAAATCACGCTCGACCCCATCGAGCACCGCCACCCGTGGCAAATGCCCCCAACGCTGAAAGCCCAAGCGCTCAAACAGGGCCACGCTGACCTCGTTGTGGGCGAAGATAAAGCCCAGCAAGTTATCCAGCCCGAGCGTCGGCGCCGCGGCAATGGCTTGTTCGAGCAGGTAACGACCCAGCCCCTGCCCTCGCGAGCTGGCGGCCAGATAAATGCTAATTTCGGCAGTTCGCGCATAGGCCGGACGCCCGTAAAACGAGGAGAAGCTCAGCCAGCCGAGCAACTGCCCGCCCTGCTCCACCACCCACAAGGGCCGCGTGCCCTGATGCTCGGCAAACCACAGCTGCCGGCTGGCGACGCTGACCGGCTCAAGGTCGGCGGTCACTTGTCGCGAGGCGATGGTGGAGTTGTAGATCGCCACTATCTGTTCAAGATCAGCGGCAGTTGCCGCGCGGTGTTGCCAAGCCATAAAGCACTCCGTAAAAAACCACTGTAATCGTCGCCCAACTGCGCCCTGCCAAATCGTTACACTAACCCCGCGCATTGGCAGCGCCAGACGATCCTCGCCACCACGCCACCCACTACAGGACCACAAGATGCTGCTAACCGGTTTTTTCGACAGCCTCGGCCTGGCCCTCGGCACCCTCATTCGCTGGATAGTCGACAGCTTGCGCGGTGTGTTTGAACTGCTGGGTTCGGCCGGCGCCGAGTTTATCGGTGGGCTGTCCCGTGCGCTGGGCATCACCCCATCCCTGCTCAGCATCGCCGCGCTGCTGCTCGGCCTGTTTTTTCTGTATAGCGCCGTGCGCGCCTTTATCCGCCGCAGCTTTATTGTCGGCAGCCTGTGGTTGCTGCTGGGGCTATGGCTACTGAGCCTGCTGATCCTCTAAACCAGCGCTGGCAACCCGCCCGCAGCACCGAGGCTGCGAGCGGGTTACCGGCCATTATTTAGCGCCCCTTGACCCGCAGTTGCTCGGGTGCGGCGCCGACCGCTTGCCAGTTGGGCCGGTACATCGACTCCACTTGCGGTGGCGGTACCCGGTAGCTGCCGGGCGTTACCGCACGGGCCAGGTAGAGCAGATGAGTGGTGCCTTCACCCGGCACATCGACGGCGGCAACGTAGCGATCGGCGCGAAACTCCTGATGCTTGGGCGCGCTGTTTTGCATCGCTTTCTGCCACTCTTTGACCTCGCTGCTGGCGTCCTCCAGGCTCGCGGCGCTGTCGCCCAGGTTCTGGTTTTCCAGCTCCAGACCGGCCGGCAGCAGGTCGATCACCAAAGCATCTGGCACCCGCTGTTTGGCTTGCACGGCCAAATGCACCAGCACCAGGTCGCCACTGACCAAGCCCATGACGTCCAGCGGCTTGCCATCCATACCGAGGTACTCGCGGCTGATGTTGAGGTTCTCACCGCCCACCGCCGGCGCCTGGACCGGGTAACCGGAGATCGTCAGTTGCTGGAACAGACTGTCCTCGCCCAGATTGCGCAGCGTGAGCGGTTCGACCAAGGCGGCGTCATCCAGTTTGATGCCGCTGTCTTCATTACTCAGCGGGCGAACATTGCCAGCCAGCGACAGTTCGGCACGCCAGTCGCTCTCGGGTTTCAGCAGTAAGCCGCGACCGGCCAGGAACAGCGCATTGCGCTCCTGGGTCGACAAGTACGGTCGGCTGGCCAACTCATCACTGAGGCTGAACAGTCGCTCATCTCGACGCTCCGGCAGCAAGTCATGCTCTTGCAGCAAGGCCAGAATCAGCGCCTCGTCGCGCAGCACGCTGCCGTAGTCGTGATACCACTGATCGTCGTCACGCTTGACCGCCAGACCGGCATTCAAGGCATCGTCGGCCCGTGGCTGGTCGCCCATTTTCTGCAAGGCCACCGCCAACTGCACCAGGGGCAAGCCGGAACGGGCATCGCTACGCCGCTCATACAAACTGCGCAAGGCGCCGAGGGGTGCCTGTTGGCTGCGGGCCAGCACGTAACCGGCGTAAGCCTGCACGGCAAAGCGGGTTTGCTCGGCGTTGCTGCTGTAGGCGTCGTCGATCAGGTTGCGCTCTTGCAGGTAACGCAGCAGCCGCTCATTGGCCTTTTTCAGCGCCTCGGCCGGCACGCCAAAACCTTGTTCGCGGGCGCGCAGCAGGAAGTCGGTGACATAGGCGGTCAGCCAGTATTCCTCATCGCCGTCGGCACCCCACAGGCCGAAGCTGCCGTTGTAACGCTGCATGCTCAGCAAGCGCTCGATGCCCAGCTCGATGGATTGGCGCCGCTCGTCTGCCGGCTCGCCCTTGATGCCTAAGCGTTTGAGGCTGGCG
>JAURXE010000440.1 GCA_030654635.1 Pseudomonas sp. | reverse complement strand
TTGATGCTCTGGTAGCCGCCCAGCGCGGTTTGAATCGCGTGTTGGCTCGGCACGTTGGCGCACAGGCGCATGTTGGCCAGGATATCCAGACCTTCGATATAGCTCTGGGCCTTGTGCTTGGGCCCGGATAGCGCCACCCAGCCGGAGCGAAAACCGGCCACCCGGTAGGATTTGGACAGGCCGTTGAAGGTCAGGCAGAACACGTCCGGCGCCAAGGAAGCGGTGCAGATATGCACGGCGTCGTCGTAGAGAATCTTGTCGTAGATCTCGTCGGAGAACACCACCAGGTTATGCTGGCGGGCCAACTCGAGCATGTCGAGCAGCACTTCTTTGGAGTACACCGCGCCCGTTGGGTTGTTCGGATTGATGATCACCAGGGCCTTGGTGTTGGGGGTGATCTTGGCCTTGATGTCGGCAATGTCCGGCCACCAGTTGGCCTGCTCGTCGCACAGGTAATGCACCGGTGTGCCGCCGGCCAGGGCTGCGGCGGCAGTCCACAGCGGGTAGTCGGGCGCCGGAATCAGCACCTCGTCGCCATTATTGAGCAGCGCCTGCATGGCCATGACGATCAGCTCGGAAACGCCGTTACCGAGGTAGATGTCCTCGATGCCAACGCCTTCGACCTGCTTTTGCTGGTAGTACTGCATCACCGCTTTGCGCGCGCTAAACAGGCCTTTGGAGTCGCTGTAGCCTTGGGCGGTGTGCAGGTTGCGGATCATGTCCTGGAGGATTTCCTCCGGCGCCTCGAAGCCAAACGGCGCCGGGTTGCCAATGTTCAGCTTGAGGATGCGATGACCTTCCTCTTCCAGGCGCTTGGCGTGCTTGAGCACTGGGCCGCGAATGTCGTAGCACACGTTGGCAAGCTTGTTGGATTTGCTGAACTGCATCTAAATGATCCTGGAATGTAAGGAATCGGCGCACAAACTGGCGGCAATAGTGGCTTTTTGGCCGTCTTGGCAGGCTGTGGCGCGGGTGACAGACTGGGGGCGAATGATACGTTCGGCCTGTTCGCGGCGAAAGGTACTGCGCGGGCTTTTTTCAGTTTTGGAGGTGGGCAGATGGATAAGCTTGAGAAGTCGCTAGAGGCCTGGCGCGAGCAATTAACCCCGGAGCAGTTTCGTGTCTGCCGGCAAAAAGGCACTGAGCGGCCGTTTAGCGGCGAGTATTACGCCAGCACTGCGCCGGGCAGTTATCTGTGCACCTGTTGTGGGGCGGAGTTGTTTACGGCTGAGGCCAAATTTGATGCCGGTTGCGGCTGGCCGAGTTATTTTCAACCGGCCCAGGCCGAGGCGGTGGTCAATCAGGTGGATAGCAGCCACGGCATGCAGCGCACCGAGGTGCTGTGCG
The DNA here is from genome assembly GCA_030654635.1 of Pseudomonas sp. GTDB lineage: Bacteria > Pseudomonadota > Gammaproteobacteria > Pseudomonadales > Pseudomonadaceae > Aquipseudomonas. Next base: position 4,561 of record JAURXE010000440.1, on the reverse strand, counting down.
CCAAGTGCGATGCGCACCTGGGGCATGTGTTTGATGACGGTCCGGCACCGACCGGCTTGCGTTACTGCATCAATTCGGTGGCGCTAAAGCATAAGGGCTAGCGCCCGTTAACTAACGGGTTCAGCTGTTTGTGGGCTTTGCATGAATTATTAGATTGCGCGCAATTCAATTGCTGGCTATCTTGTTTTGGTCTTCTTCTTTCCAGGATCTACTCCATGAGCACTGCACTACTCGATATTCCCTGCACCACCATCAAAGGCGAGCAGAAAACTTTGGCCGATTTTGCCGGCAAGGCGGTGCTGGTGGTGAATACTGCTAGCAAGTGTGGCTTCACCCCACAATACAAGGGCCTGGAAACCCTCTGGCAAACCTATAAGGACCAGGGGCTGGTGGTGCTGGGCTTTCCGTGCAATCAGTTCGGCAAGCAGGAGCCAGGCAATGAAGGGGCTATCTCGGAATTTTGCGAGCTGAATTTCGGCGTCAGCTTCCCGCTATTCAAGAAGGTCGATGTCAACGGCGCCGATGCCCATCCGCTGTTTGTGCAGCTGAAGAAAACCGCACCTGGGCTGCTCGGTAGTCAGGGCATCAAATGGGACTTCACCAAGTTTCTGATCGGTAAAGACGGCCAGTTGGTTAAGCGCTTCGCACCGACCACCAAGCCGGAAGACCTCAGCGCTGAGATTGAAGCCCTGCTGCAATGAAGACGCAGTTTTCGCCGGTGTTACCAGTGCAGCCTTTGGATTTGGCGCTGCAGCTGGATAACCAACTGTGCTTCAAATTGTACGCGGCCTCGCGCGCGGTGATCCGCGCCTACAAGCCGATGCTCACGCAGCTGGGCCTGACCTATCCGCAGTATCTGGCGATGCTGGTGCTCTGGGAGTGGCAAACTGCAGCGCCGCAGCAACCGACGGTAAAGGCCCTCGGGGAGCGCTTGCTGCTGGACTCTGGCACGCTTACCCCGCTGCTTAAGCGCCTTGAGCAACTGGGCTTGGTGCGGCGCCAGCGGGCCAGCCATGACGAGCGTGAAGTGCATTTGGGGCTGACCGCTAGCGGGCTGGCGCTGCGTGAACAGGTGCTGCCACTCAAGGCGCAGTTGCTCTGTGACAGCGATGCTTCGCTGGCTGAGTTGGAAGAGTTGCGCCAGCGTTTGGCGGGTTTGCTTGAGCGGCTTATGGCTTTGCCGTAACGACGCTTTTCAGGCCGTTCGGTAGCCACTGCTGCACCAGGCTGACCAGTTGCTCCATGCGAAAGGGTTTGGCCAGGTAGTCGTTCATGCCGGCGTCAATGCAGTGCGTGCGCTCATCAAGCATGGCATTGGCGGTCAGGGCGATGATCGGCAAGTCTGACCAATCAGGGTTTTGCCTGATTCGGCGGCTGGCCTCATAGCCGTCCATGACCGGCATATTGCAATCCATCAACACCAGGTCGACGGGTTCTTGCGCCAGGCGCTCGAGCGCTTCGGCACCATGATTGGCTACCAGTACGCTGCAACCCATTTTGCTGAGCATGCCTTTAGCGACCATTTGATTGACCGCATTGTCCTCCACCAGCAGCACCCGCGGCGCCCTCTGGGTGGTCGGCTGGGCGCTTGGTTCGGGTGCGATTAAGGCTGCTGGTGGCGGTGACTGTAGCTGTGACTGCGGCAGCAAGAGCTGGCTGAGTGCTTGATGAAGCGTGTGCCGGGCGAGCGGTTGGGCGAGTTGCTTGAAGGGTGTCAGGGCGTTGCTCTGCTCGCTGCTAAGGAAGTTGGCATAACGGCTGATCAGCAGCAGCGGCGCCTGGCAGGCGGCGCGCAGCTGCTCAAGCGTGGCGGGATCGGTGCTGATCAGTAAGCTGGGGGCAAATGCCTCAGCTGCCTGCAGGTTGTCAAAGCGCTGATAGCTCAAGCCCCAACTGGGCAGCAGTGTGGCCAGTAACTCGGCGACGCCACTGTTGTCGTCCACCAGTGCGGCAACGCGTCCTTGTAGGGCCGGCAGGCGGGTTGTGCTGCTTTGGCTCAGTAGCGGCAGGTCCACACAAAACTGACTGCCAACCCCTTCATGGGAGACCAGGCTCAGGCGGCCCTGCATGGTTTCGCACAGGGTGCGAGTCAGTGCCAAGCCAAGGCCGCTGCCGCCGTACTGGCGAGTAATGCCGGCACCGGCCTGGATAAAGGGTTGGAAGATTTTTGCTTGGGCAGCCTGGGCAATACCGATGCCGGTGTCGCGCACAATTATCTGCACACCCAGTGGGCTGTTGTTGATGCGCAAATCGACGCGGCCGCTATGGGTGAACTTAAGTGCGTTGGACAGCAAATTAGAGATGATTTGTCGAACCCGGGTCGGGTCGCCAATAAAAGTGTCGGCTAATTGCGGATCAATCAGGCAAGTCAGCTCGACGTCATCTGCGGCATTTTGTGACAGCAAACTGACCGTTTCTTCAGCCAGGCTGGCGAGGTCGAAAGGGATTCTTTCCAGCTGTAGCTGGCCAGCTTCGACTTTGGACAGGTCGAGGATGTCGTTCAGCAACTCCAGCAAAATAGCCCCGGATTCACTGGCAATGGTCAGTTGTTGGCGTTGTTCGTTGGCCATGGGCGCGTCGAGAGCCAGATCAAGCATGCCCAGTAGGCCGTTTAATGGCGTGCGAATTTCGTGGCTCATGCTGGCCAGGAAAGCGGCGCGGGCTTGGGCCATCTGCACGGCACTGCTGCGTGAAACTTCGAGTTCTTGGTTGGAGGCTGACAGCCGGGCATTACTGGCTTTGAGTTCGGTGGTGCGGGTTTCGATAATGTTTTCCAACTCGCCCAGGTATTGCGTGAGGCGTTCTTCGGCCTCGCGGCGGCGGTCGATCTCATTGGTGATGTTACTCAGTTGGGCATTGGTAACCTCAACGAGTACACCAATTTCATCCTGCTCATGGCCGCTGGGGCAGCTCAGTTTTTGTCGAACGGGTGCACCGGGATCATGTTCGCTAATGGCGCGTACCACACTGACCAGTGGCTTGGTCAGCATGAAGTAGAACAGCACCAGCAAGATCAACGACAGCAGCAGGCTGCGTACAAAGCCGGTAGAAAAGGTGACCAGTACGCGGTTGAGAAAACGACTGCCAAAGGCGTAGGTATCGACCTCAAGGTCGAGTTGGCCGAGTACCTCGTGCGAGCCCCGATTGATGTACAGCGGCAAGCTGAATGAACGCTCGCTACCAAACAAAAAGTCGCTGAGAAAGCGAAAGCTGCTTTGCAGGCGTGCGCGGCTCACGCTGGCCAGGCTTGAACCGCTGTTATCGAGGATTTCTGCTTGCACGATGCCCGGTGAGTTGAGCAGGCCAAGTACCAGTTCATGGGCCAGTTCTGCATCAATGTTGTAGGTGATGCGCGTGGCGGGGTTGCGACTGACCTCAAGCAGCGCATGAATTTCGCTGTCGATTGAGGCGTCTTCGGTGCGGTAGTCGATGCCGACCTGCAGCAGGCTAAGCAGTGTGCCAAGAATAAACGCCACCAGCACAGTGAGGCTGGCCTGTTTGTATGACAGTCGGCGGGTGAACGAAATATTCATGGGGGAGCGTGATGGCCTTTTGACTGTGCGTTGAGAGCATAGTCCATTCAGTCAGTGATCAGCCGTAACCGCAGCTGTCGCTGGCGGTTATCCGTTAGCGTTGATTGCTTAGCCTGTCTCGCACATCTAAGCCCAGCTCAGATGTGCGTTAGCCCTTAGGCCTTGCCGCTCAGCTTGGCCAGTGTGCGCAGCTCGCCCGGCAGTACGTCGGCGATGCTGGAACGCGCCTTGACCCGCTGCAGGAGCGCAGCCAATGCTGGCCAACGCTGTTGGTCGAGCTGTTCGCCGCCGTGTTCAAGGTTGATTAGCTGGCAGCTAAAGGCGAGGTCGGCCATGCTCAGGCGGTTGTCGACGAAGTAATCGGCAGTGCCCAATATTTTTTCCAGATAATCAAAATGCGCCGGCAGTTTGTCGTGCAGGGCGCTTTGCACCGCAGCTTCATCGCACGGCTGGCCCATGGTCGGTTTAAGCACGCGATTGCGAAACACGGCAAAGGTCGTGAGGGGGGCGAGTTCGTAATCGGCGTATTTCTCCAACCAGCGAATTTGCGCGCGTTGTGCTGGATTCTCACCGTACAGCGGCGGCAGTTCCGGGTGTTTCTCTTCCAGGTACTGACAGATCACGCTGGAGTCGGCGATGGCAAAGTCGCCGTCTTTGAGTGCCGGAATTCGCCCCAACGGGCTGAGTTCGCGGTACCACTCCGGCTGACCAAAGGGAGTGATCACTTCCAACTGATACTCCAAGCCTTTTTCTGCAAGAAAAACCCGTAGCTTGCGAACAAAGGGTGAAAGAGGCGCTCCGTAAACAGTCAGGCTCATGCAGGGATCCTTGTGGATAGTTGAAAGGGCTGGCTTGGGTTAGAAGCTTTTTTTCTTCCAGCTGTCATCGTCGTCCAGGGTCTTTAGTCCCTCGGTCAGTTGGTTGACTTCATCTGCCACCGGCTTGGTGTCTTCCAGCACCATGGCGTTGGCGCGGTTTAGCTGGTTTTCCATCTGGGCCAGTTGGGCCTGGTATTTGACCGGTTCAGG
>JAURXE010000419.1 GCA_030654635.1 Pseudomonas sp. | reverse complement strand
CGCAAGCCATGATGGAGCTGTACAAGAAGGAGAAAATTAATCCGCTGGGTGGCTGCCTGCCAATCTTGGTGCAGATGCCGGTATTCCTTTCGCTCTATTGGGTACTGCTGGAAAGTGTCGAGATGCGTCAGGCCCCTTGGCTACTGTGGATAACCGATCTGTCGATTAAAGATCCGTTCTTCCTGTTGCCGATTATCATGGGCGCCACCATGTTTATTCAGCAGCAGCTCAACCCAACGCCGCCGGACCCGATGCAAGCCAAGGTGATGAAGCTGATGCCAATCATCTTCACCTTCTTCTTCCTCTGGTTCCCGGCTGGTCTGGTGCTGTACTGGGTGGTCAACAACTGCTTGTCGATTGCCCAGCAGTGGTACATTACCCGCAAGATCGAAGCTCAGATGGGCAAAGCTTAAGCACAGTAATTTGCGCTTAGCTTAAACAAGACGCCCCCTCGTGGGGCGTTTTGCTACCTGTCATTTAGCAGCCAGAAACCCCTCGAGAATACCGCCATGCCCCTAAATACCGAGACCATTGCCGCCGTAGCAACTGCTCAGGGCCGAGGTGGGGTCGGCATAGTGCGGGTCTCCGGGCCTTTGGCGCAGAGCATTGCGCTGGCCGTCAGTGGCCGCGAGTTAAAACCTCGGTATGCCCATTACGGCCCGTTTAACGATGCTGATGGCAAGGTGCTGGATCAGGGTTTGGCGCTGTACTTCCCTGGGCCGCATTCTTTTACCGGCGAAGACGTACTGGAGTTGCAAGGCCATGGCGGCCCGGTGGTCCTGGATTTACTGCTGCGCCGCTGTGTACAACTGGGTGCGCGACTGGCCCGGCCCGGTGAGTTCAGCGAACGGGCCTTTCTCAACGACAAACTCGACCTGGCACAAGCCGAGGCGATTGCCGACCTGATTGAAGCCAGCTCCGAACAAGCGGCGCGCAATGCCTTGCGCTCACTGCAGGGCGAGTTTTCCAAGCGCGTTCACGGGCTGACCGAGCGCCTGATCAACCTGCGCATCTATGTGGAAGCGGCGATTGATTTTCCCGAAGAGGAAATCGACTTTCTCGCCGACGGTCACGTCCTGAAACTGCTTGATGCAGTGCGTGCCGATTTAGCCGGAGTGATCAAACAAGCCGGCCAAGGAGCACTGCTACGCGAAGGCATGACAGTGGTGATTGCCGGCCGGCCGAACGCCGGTAAATCCAGCTTGCTGAATGCCTTGGCCGGGCGCGAGGCGGCGATAGTCACTTCTATCGCCGGCACCACCCGCGATGTACTGCGCGAACATATTCATATCGATGGCATGCCACTGCATGTGGTGGATACCGCAGGCCTACGCGACACCGATGATCAGGTGGAAAAGATCGGCGTCGAACGCGCCCTTAAAGCCATCCATGAAGCCGATCGGGTGCTGCTGGTGGTCGATGCAACCGCACCAGAAGCTCTAGATCCCTTTGCCCTGTGGCCGGAGTTTTTGCAACAACGCCCCGATCCGGCCAAGCTCACGCTGATCCGCAACAAGGCGGATCTGAGCAATGAGGCGGTGGCTATGCAGGTCTGTAATGACGGCCACGTGACCATCAGCCTATCGGCTAAATCCACCGAGGGTCTGGATTTACTCCGTGAACACTTGAAAACCTGCATGGGTTATGAACAAACCCTGGAAGGCAGTTTCAGTGCCCGCCGTCGCCACCT
>JAURXE010000407.1 GCA_030654635.1 Pseudomonas sp. | reverse complement strand
GTGTTTGCTGGTGTGGGTGAGCGTACCCGCGAAGGTAACGACTTCTATCACGAGATGATGGAAGCCGGCGTTGTGAACGTTGAAGACTTCACCAAGTCCAAAGTGGCGATGGTTTACGGTCAGATGAATGAGCCACCAGGCAACCGTCTGCGCGTAGCACTGACCGGCCTGACCATGGCTGAGAAGTTCCGTGACGAAGGTAACGATGTACTGTTGTTCGTTGACAACATCTACCGTTACACCCTCGCCGGTACTGAAGTATCTGCACTGCTCGGCCGTATGCCGTCTGCCGTGGGTTATCAGCCGACTCTGGCCGAAGAAATGGGTACCTTGCAAGAGCGTATCACTTCGACCAAAAACGGTTCGATCACCTCGATCCAGGCCGTTTACGTACCTGCGGATGACTTGACTGACCCATCGCCGGCGACCACCTTCGCCCACTTGGACGCCACCGTCGTACTGTCGCGTGACATCGCCTCCCTGGGTATCTACCCAGCGGTCGATCCACTTGATTCGACTTCGCGTCAGCTGGATCCAATGGTGATTGGCCAGGAGCACTACGACACCGCGCGGAATGTTCAGTACGTACTGCAGCGTTACAAAGAGCTGAAGGACATTATCGCGATCCTGGGTATGGACGAGCTGTCGGAAACCGACAAGCAGTTGGTATCCCGTGCGCGTAAAATCCAGCGCTTCTTGTCGCAGCCGTTCTTCGTGGCTGAAGTCTTCACTGGTGCATCGGGTAAATACGTTTCCCTGAAAGACACCATCGCAGGCTTCAAAGGCATCCTTAACGGTGACTACGACCATCTGCCAGAACAAGCGTTCTACATGGTTGGTGGTATCGAAGAAGCCGTCGAGAAAGCCAAGAAACTGTAATTTGTGCGCCCGGCAACGGGCGCTCACGTGAGGCACAAGCACATGGCTATGACAGTCCATTGCGATATCGTCAGTGCGGAAGCGGAGATTTTTTCCGGTCTGGTTGAAATGGTCGTTGCACACGGCAACCTGGGTGACCTGGGTATTGCTTTGGGCCACGCGCCACTGATTACTGACTTGAAGCCGGGCCCGATTCGGGTGATCAAGCAGGGCGGCGAAACCGAGGTGTTCTACATCTCGGGAGGCTTCCTGGAAGTTCAGCCGAACATGATTAAGGTCTTGGCCGATACCGTGTTGCGCGCTGCAGACATCGATGAAGCAGCTTCCCAAGTGGCCCTAAAGGCCGCCGAAAAAGCCTTGCATGAGAAGGGCGCAGAGTTCGATTACGGCTCTGCCTCCGCTCATCTGGCTGAAGTTGCAGCCCAGCTGCGTACTGTTCAGCAGTTGCGTAAGAAGTTCGGCGGTTAATCACCAACGGCTTCAGCGAAATAGAGAAAAAGGGTAGCCTTGGCTACCCTTTTTCTTGCCCGCGATAATCACACTTTCACCGTCAATTTCTCGCAGGAAGCCCATTATGTCACTCGATATCGTCATTCTAGCCGCCGGCCAGGGCACTCGTATGCGCTCGGCCCTGCCCAAGGTGCTGCATCCGGTGGCGGGGAAGTCGATGCTCGGACATGTGCTTGATACGGCGCGGCAACTACAGCCCAAAAGCCTTCAGGTGGTGATCGGGCACGGTGCTGAGGCGGTGCGTGAGCGACTGGCGGCCGATGATCTGAACTTTATCCTGCAAGCCGAGCAGCTGGGTACTGGCCATGCCGTGGCGCAAGCCTTGCCAGCCTTGAGTGCCGACCGGGTGTTGATTCTCTATGGCGACGTGCCGCTTATTGAAGTGCAAACCCTCAAGCGTCTGCTGGATAAAGTCAGCGACCAGCAGCTCGGTTTGCTCACCGTCGATCTACTCGATCCGACCGGTTACGGCCGCATCGTCCGGGATGAGCGCGGTGTGGTACAGGCCATAGTCGAGCACAAAGATGCCACGCCTGCGCAGCGAGCCATCTGCGAAGGAAATACCGGCATTCTTGCGGTGCCCGGCAAGTTGTTGGCGGACTGGCTCGGCCGGCTGTCCAACAGCAATGCCCAGGGCGAATACTATCTGACCGACGTGATCGCCATGGCGGTGGCCGACGGCCTGGTGGTTGCCACCGAACAAGCCAATGACGAAATGGAAGTGTTGGGCGCCAACGACCGCATGCAACTGGCGCAGTTGGAGCGGCATTACCAATATCGCGCGGCCCGCCGCTTGATGGCGCAAGGCGTGACCCTGCGCGACCCAGCGCGTTTCGATGTGCGTGGCGAGGTGACGGTTGGTCGCGATGTGCTGATCGATGTAAACGTGATTCTCGAAGGCCGGGTGCTCATCGAAGACAACGTACAAATCGGCCCCAACTGCGTGATCAAAGACAGCATTCTGCGCCAGGGCGCGCAGGTTAAAGCCAACAGCCATCTGGATGGCGCCGAGCTGGGCGAAGGCAGCGACTGCGGCCCGTTCGCCCGCCTGCGGCCGGGCAGTGTGCTGGGCGCCAAGGCCCATGTCGGTAACTTCGTCGAGCTGAAGAATGCTCAGCTCGGTGCGGGCGCCAAGGCCGGTCACCTGAGTTACCTGGGCGATGCCGAGATCGGTGCGCGGACTAACATCGGCGCCGGCACCATCACCTGCAACTATGACAGCGCCAACAAGTTCAAGACCGTTATGGGGGAGGACGTGTTTATTGGCTCCAACAGCTCATTGGTTGCGCCGCTGGTGTTGGGCGACAAAACCACCACCGGCGCCGGTTCGGTGATTACCGCCGATGTACCGGCCAACACCCTGGCCGTTGGCCGCGCCAAGCAACGCAATATCGAAGGCTGGAAACGCCCAACCAAAAAGTAGCCAAGTAGGGTGGTCAACCGCGAAGCGTTGCCACCGAGGGTGGCTATCAGGTCCAATGCAGATCTCGGACAATTGGTGGCCAAGCTGCGCGTTGACCGCCTTACGTCGATTCGCACTTGACGTAAAAGCTTCATTAGGTTTTGATTCGCACAGTTAACTTTCGAATCGAAACCAATTAATGTCCAAGCGCAACACACCGCAGCGACGTCATGCCATTTTGGCTTTGCTCGCCGAGCAGGGCG
>JAURXE010000290.1 GCA_030654635.1 Pseudomonas sp. | reverse complement strand
CCGACTTCTTCGCGGTCTTTCATCGCAGCCATGCCCACTTTCATGGTCAGGTCGCCCCACTCTTTGTTCAGCGCGGCCAATGGCGCAACGAACTCTTTAACAGCGTCGTTGGCTTCGTTGGCTTGGCAGAACTTGTGGACGATCTTGGTGAAGCCTTTGAGTGCCTCGCCTTGGGTCTGCAGAACTTTACGGCCGAGCAGGTCAAGCGCCTGAATACCGGTGGTGCCTTCGTATAGCATGGAAATACGGCTGTCGCGAACGTTCTGCTCCATGCCCCACTCAGCGATGAAACCGTGGCCGCCGTAGATTTGCACGCCGTGGTTAGCCGACTCAAAACCAACTTCGGTCATAAAGGCTTTAGCAATTGGCGTCAGGAAAGCCAGCAGGCCATCAGCCGCTTTCTTGTCAGCTTCGTTTTCGCTGTATTTAACGATGTCGACTTGCTTGGCAGTGAAGTACACCATCGCGCGGCAGCCTTCGGCGAAAGCCTTCATGGTCAGCAGCATGCGACGTACATCGGGGTGCACGATGATCGGGTCAGCGGCTTTGTCCGGCGCTTTCGGGCCAGTCAGCGAGCGCATTTGCAGACGGTCGCGGGCGTATTGCAAGCCACCCTGGAAGCCGATTTCAGCGTGTGCCAGACCTTGCAGAGCAGTACCCAGACGGGCAGTGTTCATAAAGGTGAACATGCAGTTCAGGCCTTTGTTGGCCGGGCCAATTAGGTAACCGGTGGCGCCATCAAAGTTCATCACGCAGGTCGCGTTACCGTGGATGCCCATCTTGTGTTCGAGTGAACCACAAGCAACGGCGTTACGTGCGCCTGGGGTGCCGTCTTCGTTAGCCATAAACTTAGGCACGATAAACAGCGAGATACCTTTGGTGCCTTGTGGGGCATCCGGTAGGCGCGCCAGTACGATATGGACGATGTTATCGGCCATGTCGTGCTCACCAGCCGAGATAAAGATCTTGGTGCCGGAGACTTTGTACGAACCATCCGCCTGAGGCTCGGCCTTGGTGCGCAACATGCCTAGGTCGGTACCGCAATGGGATTCGGTCAGGCACATGGTGCCGGTCCACTCACCCGATACCAGCTTGGTCAGGTAAGTCTCTTGCTGCTCGGGTGTACCGTGCTCGGAGATGGTGTTCATCGCACCATGCGACAGGCCCGGGTACATGCCCCACGACCAGTTGGCCTCGCCGACCAGT
>JAURXE010000386.1 GCA_030654635.1 Pseudomonas sp. | reverse complement strand
GGCACCAACAAGGTTTGCGCAGGCCCGGCCGGCAACGCGATGCTGCTGCGCAGCACCTTGCCGTCAGCACTTTCAATCTGCACTTCAAGGGTCAAAGCCCAGTCCATGGCATTCTGCACCCGCAGGCTCATGGCGCCGGCGGTTGACCAGTCCCAACTGCCGCTTTGCGGGGTGAGGCGCAAACTCGGCTGCGCGGCCTGGTTGAAATTCAACCGGCGCAAAATCTCGCCCTCGCTACTGACTTCGGCGGTCAGGCTCGGCAGGCTGGCGTCGCGGGTAACCACCTGCACAACGTCCATCGGCTTAACAAAGTTGTACAGCGTCTGGCCGTCTGCTGCCTGCACGCCGGGGGCGCAAAATACCGCGCCAAAACACAGGGTTACCTGCGCGCACAGGGCAACCAGCGGACGAAAGGAAGACAACAGCATTGCGACTCTCTCCTGGACTAAATACGTGCAAGCAAACGCACCTCTGGCTTGCCAAGGCCGCCATTGTGCGGCACTGCTGCGGGTTTTGTCTTTCAAAGGTCGATTGTTTGTAAAAACTAAAGGCGTAAATTCACTTTGCTGACTATGTTTTCCTTATCCACTACAACAAGGGCTAATGGCATGGAACTCAACACACTTTTTGACCAACTACACAGTTTGCCCAGCATTCCAAAAGTAGCCCAAGAACTGATTGTGCAATTTGACAACCCTGCCACCAGCGTTGATAGCGTGGCTCGTAACATCGCATTGGACCCAGTGATTGCAGCAAAAGTGCTGCGTTTAGCCAACTCGGCGCGATTTCGTGGCGCGCGCGAGGCCACCAGCGTTGAAGACGCGGCCATGCGACTAGGCTTCAACACCTTGCGCACACTGGTGCTGGCCTCGGCCGTGACCGGCGCCTTTAAAACCGACTCTGGTTTCGACCTCAAGGGCTTTTGGATTCACACATTTCAGGTTGCCGGCATCTGCCGGATGCTCGCCAAGCAGCGAGGCCAAGCGATTGAGACAGCCTTCACCTGCGGAATGATGCACAACATTGGCGAATTACTGATTCAGACCGGTGCCCCAGAACTGGCCGCGCAACTCAACCGCAGCGGCAAAACCGATGCCGCCCAGCGAGTGGCGCTGGAAACCCTGCAACTGGGCTTTGGTTTCCCGGAAGTCGGAGCCGAACTCGCCCGTCGTTGGCAATTACCCAAGCTTATTCAGGATGCCATCGCCTACCAGGCCCGCCCTACTCAAGCACCCGCCGGCATTGTGCTGCCACTGCTGATCGCCCAGGCGGTACACATTGCAGAAACCGTGCGCACCCATGGTGGCGTGACCGATGAGGCAAAAGCCGCCTTAAACGGTCCGCTCTTTGAGGGCATTGACCGCGACCAGTTATTTGAAGCCTTGGAAGCGTCGCTTGAAGCCGACAAAGCCTTCGCGGAAATGCTTAGTTAGGACTCAGTCAATAATCCGTCGAAATGGTGGCAAGGCGTTCAAAATCGCCTTGCCGTAACGCTGGGTCACCACACGCCGATCCAGCAGGGTGATGGTGCCGCGATCCTCCTCAGTGCGCAGTAAACGCCCACAAGCCTGCACCAAGCGCAATGAGGCATCCGGCACGGCCAGCTCCATAAAGGGATTGCCGCCGCGAGCCTCGATCCATTCAGACAGCGCCGCCTCCACCGGATCATCCGGTACCGCGAAAGGAATCTTGGCAATCACCACGTGCTCGCAATAAGCGCCGGGCAAATCCACCCCTTCGGCAAAACTGGCCAAACCGAACAACACGCTGGCCTCACCGCCATCGACCCGCGCCTTGTGCTTATTCAGGGTCTCTTGTTTGGACAAGTTGCCCTGAATAAACACCCGCTTGCGCCACTCCCGCTCCAGGCCGTCGAACACTTCCTGCATCTGCTTGCGCGAGGAAAACAGCACCAAGGTGCCGCGCGACCCCTCCACCAAGCCCGGTAGCTCACGAATGATCGCCGCCGTGTGGGCCACTGAATCCCGCGGATCGGCACGTAAGTCAGGTACCCGCAGCACTCCGGCATCGGCATGCTGGAAAGGACTCGGCGCCACGGTGGTGACGGCGCCCTTGGGCAAACCCGCGCGCATTCTGTAGCGATCGAAGGTGCCCAGCGCCGTTAGGGTGGCGGACGTCACCAGCGCGCCATAGGCGACATTCCACAGATTACGCCGCAGCGTCTCGGCGGCCAGAATAGGGCTGGCATTAACCTCGATATCAAACTGCGCGCCACTTTCAGCCAGGCTCAGCCAGCGCGCCATTGGTGGATTGTCCTGCGGATCTTCGGTGCTAAAGGCCGTCCACAGCTCCCAATTGCCCTGAGCGCGAGTCAGCAAACTACCAAACAGCGGATACCACTCCTCGGCCTGATGGCTGGCAATGCCAATGCTGACCTCACCATCCATGGCTTTTTTCAGTAGATCAGTCAGGCGGGTGAACAGATCATTCAAGCGCGCAAAGCCCTTTTTCAACTCAATCGCCATCTCGCGCAAATGCTCTGGCACCAGCCCGCCGACAAAACGGTGACGCGGGCGCTCACGGCCCTGCATATCTTCGCCGGCGCGAAAATCCGCCAATTGCTCGCAAGCGCTGAACATAAATTGCTGCTGAGTCTTGATCTCGCGGGCCAGCTCCGGCACCTGCTCGATCAGCCGACCGAGATCGCCGGGCAAGGGATGTTGAGCCAGCAACTTGGTCAGGTTTTTGGCCGTCTGTTCCAGCCAGTCGGCGGTCGAGCGCAGCCGGGTAAAGTGGGCGAAATGACCGATGGCTTTGTCGGGCAGATGATGGCCTTCATCGAACACATAGAGGGTGTCGCGCGGGTCGGGTAACACCGCACCGCCGCCTAGGGCCAGGTCGGCCAGCACCATGTCGTGGTTGGTGACTATCACATCGACCTTGCTCATGCCCTCGCGTGCCTTATAAAAGGCGCACTGCTGAAAATTCGGGCAATG
>JAURXE010000367.1 GCA_030654635.1 Pseudomonas sp. | reverse complement strand
AGCCGAAAGCTGCCCATCTGCCGGGTTAAGTCCTCGGCCAGATGACGCAGGGTCTGGCAGTCTTGCCGGCCGCGATGCACTTCATCGGCGGTGGCGTGGGCCAGGTCGGCAATCCCCTGAACGTTGCGATTGATCTCTTCGGTCACTGAAGATTGCTCCTCGGTGGCGGTGGCGATCTGGTGATTCATGTCGCTGATACGCTCGACCTGATCGGTGATGGCTCCCAGTGAGCCGCCCGTGCGCTGGCTCGACTCAACCCCGGCGCTGGTCGCCGATTGACTGGCCTGCATCGAGGTCACGGCGGTGCCGGCGCCCTGTTTAAGGCGCAAAATCATCTGCTGGATTTCGCCAGTCGAGGACTGGGTGCGGCTGGCCAGGGTGCGCACCTCATCGGCCACCACGGCAAAACCACGACCCAACTCACCGGCCCGCGCCGCTTCAATGGCGGCATTCAGAGCGAGCAAATTGGTCTGTTCGGAAATACCGCGGATCACCGCTAACACCTGATCAATCGAAGCTACCTGCTCGGCCAACTCGCTGACCGCGCCTGCGGCATGACCAATATCGCCGGACATCCGCTCAACGTTTTCGATCGACTGGCTGACCACCGTGCGCGCCTGATGGGCTTCATCCAGCGCCCGCTGCGAGGCTCCAGCGGCGTCGTTGGCGTTACGCGCGATTTCCTGCACGGTGAGGCCCATCTCATGCACCGCAGTGGCCACCATGTCGGTCATTTCCTGCTGCTGACCGGCGCGGCCGGCAGTGTTTTCCACCACTTCGGCCACCTGGGTAACCGAGTTGCGCAGCTGCTCACTGGTGGTCAGCACCCCGCCGATCATGCCACGCAGGCTTTCCAGAAAGCGGTTAAAGCCACGGGCCAAATCGCCCAACTCATCGGCCCGCGACTCGTCCAGCCGGCGGGTCAGATCGCCACCGCCGCCACCGATTTCCACCAGCGCCGCAGTCACCCGCCGCAGCGGACGCACCAGGCCACGTGCCAGCATCACCACCAAGCCCAAACAAAACAGTGCCACCGTCAAGCTGATCAGCGCGGTGGTCAACAAGGCCTGACGGGCCTCGGCATAAATCTCCGCCTCAGGCACCTCGGCCACCAACAACCAGCCGAGGGTTTTCAGCGGCATGGCCATGGCCAGATAGGCTTCGCCCTGGCGCTCAAAATGCAGCACCTTGCCGTCGTTACTGATCACTTGCTGAGCCGCCTCGCGGCCGAGCAACTGGGTCAGATCACTCTTATTGCTGAACTGCGCCTGGGGATGAATCTTCACCTGCCCATCGGCGCTGACCAGATAGACCATGCCGGCCTTGCCGAAGCGGCTGTCGCGGATCAAATCGGACATCGCACTGATGCCCAAACCTATGCCACCAACACCCAGAATCTTACCCGCCGACTCGATGCGTTGATTGATAAACAACGTCGGCACGCCGGTAGTCGCGTCGATATCAATATCCAGCGAGCGCTGCTTGCCGCCGTCGACAAAATCATAAAACCAGGCACTCTCGGGGCCGCGCTTCAGGGTGCGATCGAGCCCCTTGGCGGTAAAATAATGGCCCGACTCTAGGGGCACTATAAAGGTGGTCAAAGCCTTGTTCTGCGCCTGCACCCCACTGAGATAACGCACAAAGCCTGGCTGCTGCGCCGGGTCTTCGCCACCGGCCAGCCAATCCACCACCAAACTGTTGCCCGCCAACGCACTGGCCGCCGTTAACGGTTCGGTCAGCACCCGCTCCAGGTCATTACGCACCGCCTCAACCCGCGCTGGCAAAGCCTCACCCAGCAGATACTGCTCCGCCTGCTGATTGGCCACCCGTGAGTAGATGCCAATCACCACCAGCACGCTGACCAAAATCGCCGCGCCCATGCTGATGATCAACTGCCACTGAATGCTGCGTTGCCAGAAGTTCATGAAAGGCCTCTTATATTTATTGTTGGGTCGTAATGCACGCCGCACCCGTCCCGTAACGGGCTATCGGCGGGGCGATGAGAAATCTTGAGTCGGACAATACAAATACCTGACTCTACAATCAAGAACATCCGATTCGGCATTCAACAAAGCAAAAGCTCGCCATTAACAATAGTCGATCAAGCATCACGCACGCAGGCCTGCGAGCACTGAACATAAAATCGGGACAGCCTTGTGTAGCCACCCAATACGGCCTAACGGAGCACTGCGGATCGCCCAAAAATCTAGATTGCAGCAGAAACAAAAAAGGCGGCAACGCCGCCTTTTAGTGAGTGACACCGGCTAGTTCAAATCGACGCTCAGGCTTGGGGTACCAAAGGCCTCTAGCTGGGCATTCGAGTGCTTGAAGTAGTCGCCCCAAAACTGGTTCAGGGCGTCCATGGTTTTGCCTGAGCGGTAACTTTGCTTGATGCCATCGGTAATCAAACCGGCTCCGGCAACGTAGACCCGCGCGCCTCCCAGATCCGCAAAAAGCTCATGCTGCTGAGCTTTTTTCATTTCCTCGGCGACGTTCACTGCCTTGATCTGATTGGCGGCGTAGAAGCTGGTGTAATCACTGTGCTCAAGCATGTCGCTGATCAACAAGATCACATGCTCGTTAACACTCGCGGTGGTTTTCATGTCTTCGCCGACTTTACGCAGCGCGCTCATGATTTCGCTCTTGGGAATATCCTGGCGGGCCTCGCGCAGAGTCTTGACGAACTGTGCGCCAAAGCCGCTCTCGAAGGCCTTTTTTTGCTGCGTCAGGCACTGATCGAGCAAGCGCAACTTGCGCGTGCTTGCGTCATCCCGCTGTTCTTCGCTGGCTGCCGTATCCAAGGTCCCGGAGTAGATCAGTCGCAAGTACTCCCCTGGCACGAAGGCCGAGAAGCTGTACAGCTTGACGCTGTCGCCAGGTTGCACGAAGCGGCTGATCTGCCCCCAGGATGCCTTCTGAATATCCGTCGGCATCGGGATGGTTTGATCGACCACCACCACTAGTTCACGACCGCTGGCGGGCTGTTTGAGTTCGGGCAGCTTGGCGCGGTCGTAGCAGCTGGGTAGATCGTTACGCTCACTGGCAAGCACGGCACATGGCAGCAACGCGGCAAGCAACAAGACCTTGAGGGCTTTCATGCAATAACGTCCTCGCGCTTGAACAGACCCATCTGCTTGAGCAATACCTGCTGCTCACGAATGTCTTTAAGCACCGCCACATCCTGCTTGAAGGCTTTGCTGGCGGTGGTCAGCTGCTCATCGGTCAGGCCGCTAAGATCATGAAAAGTACCGGCATCAATAACCACCTCAGCAGCTGCAGGCGCAGCAACTTGGGCAATGGGCGCGACCGGCGCAGCAACAGGTACGGCCTCAACCACAGGCGCGGCGACGGCAACCATCACCGACGCGACTTCTACACTTACCGACACCGAGGCTGGCGCGGCGGTATTGCCCAGTTCGCTTTTATGACTGGCCGAACGCTGCGCCTGACTCAGCACAAAGGCGAGAAAGTCGCGTTTATGCACAGCGGTGCCCTTGAGGTTTTCCAACACCTTGGAATTGGTGGTAATCCTCGTGCTCATCTTTTGCTGCAGCATATTCAGCTTGTGGTCGGCATGGCCGGCAATCTCGGTGCGTTTCTGCTCCATCCAGACGCACATTTCGTCGGCGGTATTGAACCTGTGGGTGTATTCCCAGGCCCGGCGCGAATGAACCCCGGCAAAGCCAAAGATCGCCGCCAGCCAAATGGTCACGCCCTGAATCGCAACATAAATGGCCGAGAGGATTAGGTAGGTGGTGAACGAGCCTTCCTTGATCGCCTGCATTTTGTCATCGATGCTTTGCTCATCGGCCGCCGCGTTAACGTCCTGCGAATCGCTCGGCAGTTCAAATGGGCTGGCGGTGGACTCAGCTGAACTTGATGCGCTGTCTAGGCGCAGCGAATTAACCATCTCGCTTTCGATGCTTTCCAGGGTTTTGGCGCGAATCACAAAGGCGCCTACGGCCATCAACACCACAATCACCAGGCATGAAATGATGGCAGCCCGCTTGGGCATGACCTCACCATTGGTGGCGATACGGGCCAAGATCTGCTCGTAATCCTTGCCATCATTGTCGTCAAAGCTGTCTTCAACATTCAGCGATTTGGTTTGTTTAAGCTGACGGGTGCGGGTGTCCGGATCATCACCCTGCCACCACAGCCGGGCTTTTTTGATCAGGCTATTGTGGTGAAACGCATGCCCGGCCATTTCGGCAAACACGCAAGAAACAATGGCCAACAAGATCGCCGTACAGGCCGCCATAATGCGTTTGTCACTGGCCGAGGCGTCCATGCTCATAAAGCCAGACAGCACATAACCAAACCCGACGGCTTCGATAATGACCAGCACCACCGCCAACAACAGCACCCAGAGGGGACGTGGCTTACGACCAGCTTCACCGATTTTCATCAGGTAATCTTGGCATTGGCGGAAATAGTCGGGGCTTTTGTTCACCTTGTTGTATTCGGTGAGGTAGGCGCGCGACAGGTTGGTCTCAACATCAGTCCAGCCATTGGCCTGGATCACCGGCTCTTTCCGGGCGTAGCTGGCCACAGTGCCAATCACCGGTACGCCATGCCAAACCCGCATAATGAAGTAACCCACCCGCTCCCAATAGGCCCATGCCAGTATGCTGGTAACCAGCAAACTCAATAATCCTGCGGACAATAACTGATTAGCCAAAATCAATGATTTGATGGCCGACACACTGAAATCTTCCACGATTTTTTACTCCTTATTTAGTTGCGCACAGGCACATAAGCGACGGTGTAGCTGTTATTACCCTCGGGGTAAAACAACGCGCCGCGCTCTGCTTTGGCATCACCCTTGTTAAACACCACATCGATGCAAGAAACGGCAGCCGCAGGTTCACTCATGAACACGCGATAGAGAATTTCACGCTCACCTTCATAGGTGTTGGCCACCGCTTTCAGATTGGGCAACGGCTTGCGGTTACCCTGGTCGTAGTTTTTAACCACCTGAATAAACGGCTGTTTAGCCACCTCAGCGTTTTCACGCAGGATCGATACCGGAGATATAGTCACCAAGTGGCCGTTAACGGTATTGGCCCACACACGGTTGTTATAACCCGGCAAATAATCGCGGGTCTTAACCCCATCTAGAGGTTTGTCGGTGGCCAGACTCAGTACTTGTCCGCTTTCGCGCGGGCGGTCACCGCCACAACTACCGACCGGCATGTCATTGGCGTGCGCCGAACTAATCAGGCTAAAACCGTCGCTTTTAGGTTGAATATTCTGGGCCAGATTCCACTGCTTATCAGCCGCCGCAACACCACCGAAATCAACCAGCGCGGCAGATTTAGCCGCAACCTTGTCACTGGGCTTGCTCGTGTTAACCACAGGGGCTTGCTTGCCCGATGCGGCATCCACCTCTGGGGTAGCGGTTTTACTGGTCGCGGCAGGTTTGCTTCGCGGCTTCTCCGTTGAGGTGCCATAGGCCAGATACTTGGTGTTGGCCTCTTCGGCCTTGGCCCGCTGGACCAGTACCTGCTCGGACGTCATCTCAACAATTTCTACACGGCGATTCTTGCCACGGGTAAAGGGGTCACTGTTTTCCGCGATGGGCCGCGATGCACCTGCGCCCTGATAGTAGATCGACGTGGCCGGAATACCGGCGGCCAGCAAGGCCTTGCCGACAGTGCGGGCACGGCGCTCGGACAACTGCTGATTGAGTTCACTGCTACCCGTCGCATCAGTGTGACCAACCACCAACAGCCGGCGATTCTGGGCGTCTTTCTGGTCGGTTTTAACGAAAGCCTGGGCCAGCTTACTGGCCGCTTGCTGGCCGCTGAGGGTCAGCTGATCCGAGCCGGAGGCAAACATGCTGGTGTCATCGACCTGCACCACCAACCCAACATCGACTGGCGCAGCGCTCGCCACCGCCGCCGGCATCTGCAGTGGCTGCACGCTAATGCTGAGGTTTTCTTCTTTGGCGATGCGATCCAGCTCTTGCATGCGGCCCTGCCAAACGGAGCCGGCGTAACAGCCCAATGCAGTACCGATAGCCGCGCCTGCCAGAGCGCCATTTTTGCCGTTAGCGGCATAACCCAGCCCGCCGCCAACCACCATGCCAGCACCACATAAAATCGCCGTGCCATAGTCTTTACCCAGACCATTGACCGTGTCTTGCATCTGGCTGAGCTGGGCACTAGAGCAGCCCGCCAGCAGAATGGCGCTCATCAGCGCGGTGTAGCCAAAGGTTTTATGCACGGGTAGCTCCTTGCTGATTTAGCCGCGCAAAATATCATTGAACGAGGCAAGTGGCCATCATGCACGTAGCCGACTTTTGTCCTCACTCCACCAAACTAAACTCCAGCTGCGCAGTCTGGCCGGTTTCGTCGAGGACGCTGAGTTGGTAGCGGCCCAGGCGGCTGAAGCTTTGATTGAAGCTGGCGTCACTGACGGTATCGGTGATGGGGGCGCCGTCGAGGAACCACCAGCGCCGACCGCTGCCACCGAGAGCTGTGAGTTTCAGTAGCAGCGGTTCAACGCTGCCGGCGGGGCGGCGCAGGTTGTCGCCTTCGCGCACGCCAACTATGGATAGCGGCGCGGCCTGGGCGGCTTGTCTCGGTGGACAGTCGGGATCACTGGCCGGCAAGCGGGCGCTGCGCCGTTCGCGGCGCGGCAACCAGGGTTCCAGCGGCGCCGGCCAGAGCAGCAGCTCGGCGGCCTTGGCCGCGGCGCAACTGGCATCCACTTGAAGGCCCTGCGGATTCAGCCAGATGCGCTGCTGCAAACCCAACCCCAGCGGCTGGTCGGCGGCCTGCAGAGTCGGCGGTGTGGTGCCGTCCAGGGTCCAGGCAAAACGCTGCCGGCGGCAGTTGGGGTCGTCCATATTCAGCGGCTGACCCAGCGGCCAACAGATGGCTGCCACGCCGATGCTGGCCGGAACCGCCTCCACAGGTTGCGGGATACCGCGCTGGCTGTCGCGATTGACCAACAGGTCATGCACTTGCAGCATCAAGGGGGCGGCCGAAGCCAGGCCGAACTGGCCGGGCACCGGGGTGCCGTCCGGGCGGCCGATCCAGATGCCAATCAAATAGCGTGGACCAACCCCCAGCGCCCAGGCATCACGAAAGCCGTAACTGGTGCCGGTCTTCCAGGCCAGGCTGGGGCGTTGTTGTAATTGCGCGCGGGGGTCGCGATCGGGCCGCGCCTGACCGCTCAGGATGCGTCGAACAATCCAGGCCGAGCCCGGCGACAGCAGCCGCCGCTCGATCAGCGGATCACTCGGCTGATAGCGCAACCGCGCCGCTTTGCCGCCCTGGGCCAGGGCCCGATAA
>JAURXE010000362.1 GCA_030654635.1 Pseudomonas sp. | reverse complement strand
GGCACTGACCGCCGCGGCGCTGGCGGATAATCAGGCGACGCCCAACTTCCAGTTGAGCGCTATTCCTCTGGGCAGCCAAGTGCAGGCGCCGGTTGGTGGCAGTAATGGCACGCTGGGGCTGCCCAGTTATAGCCATGCGCTTGGCAGTCAAACCACGCTCACTAACCAGAAGATCTCCGAGGTCGGGGTGTTCAAGCTGACGGCCACGCCAGCGGCCAGCGCCTACTTTGGCGAAACGGTAAGTGGTGGCAGCAGTGGCTTGGTTGGACGCTTTGCTCCGGCGTACCTGGCTGCTAGCGGCAGCGCCAGCCTGACCCCAAGTTGTGTAAATCCGAACCCGCTCAAGAGTTTCAGTTATCAGGGCCAGCCGATCGCTTTTGCTGTTGGTCAAGAGCCGAGCCTGACCGTGACGGGCAAGAACCGTGCGGGCGGAACCACCGGCAATTATGACCGTGGCAGCTTCTGGCGGTTATTGGTGACGCCGCCGCGCGACCCCTATCTCTCAATCACGGGTAAAATCACCTTGGATGCTGCCGGGCGTTTGAGCTCCGTCGGCACGGTCGGGGTGACGTCAAGCGGTGCGGACACCGGCGATGGTGCGCGCAGCTATCGCTGGAGCGGCGAGACCCTGGCCTACAGTCCAGCGCTGGTGCCAGTTGCGGATGACTTGCCCTTTATTGCGGCGGTCCGTCAGGGCTTTAGTGCGGCGGCGCTGACCGATGCTGATGGAGCCTGCTACTTGAACGGGCAGGCGAGTTGCCAAGCCTTTAGTTTCGACTTCACCAGCCTTATCGGTAGCTTGCTTGCTCCGGGCAGCGAAGTGCGCCTGGGTCGCGTGCGTATCGGTAATGCCCATGGCTCTGAGTTGCAGAGCCTGACGCTGCCGGTAACGCTAGAGAGTTGGCAGAACCTCGCGAGTGGTAGCTTCCAGAAAGAAGTGCTGGATGCCTGCACCACAGCGCCGGTATTGGGTGCTTTGGCGTTGGATAGCTACACCGGCAACCTGGCGGCAGGCGAGACCGCACCGACCGCGACCGCACCGGTGCTCGACGTGGGCAGTGTGCTGCTCGGTGCGCCAGGCAGTGGCAACGACGGTTCGGTACAGGTCCGTTACCCGAGTATGCCGAGCTGGCTGCACTTCGCCTGGGATGGCGTGACGCGCAGCGAAGCCCGTGGGTTGGCCAGCTTTGGTATCTACAAGGGCGCCACACCGCTGATCTTTCGGCGTGAGATGTATCGCTAGCCGGGTTTATGGATGAGCGATAAACAAAAAGGCCACCCTCTCGGGTGGCCTTTTGCTTGGGGTTGTAAAAGAGGGGATTCCCTGGCCTGCCTGTACCAGGGCCCCCAAAACTGGAGTTACCAGACCTATTGCAGGCGCTGTGCCAGTTTGCAGTTATTCGCGAAATGGGCTGCGAGGCCACAGAAATAGGCGCTTGTAGCACTGCGGTGGCGGTTGCGTGGGGTTGTTGAGGGTGCACTTGGCTCCGCATTGGGGCGCTGGATGCGCCAACGGCCCCGATTGGGGGCCGTTGGTGGGTGCTGCGGGGTTTGCTTCAGGTCTTATTCGTCTTCGCCGTCATCGCCGTCAACCTTCATGCCCAGCTCTTTGATCTTGCGGGTCAAGGTGTTGCGGCCCCAACCGAGCAGCAGGGCGGCGTCGCGGCGCCGGCCGGCGGTGTGCTTGAGGGCGGTCTCGATCATGATCCGCTCGAAGGTCGGCACGGCGCTGTCGAGCAAATTGCTCTGGCCGCGCGCCAGGGATTGATCGGCCCATTGGCGCAGGGCCTGTTCCCAGTTGCTGACCGGCGAGTTGTCCTGGGGTTGGGTCAGCAGCTCGGGCGGCAGGTCGTCGACATGTACTTCGCGCCCCGAGGCCATCACGGTGATCCAGCGGCAGGTGTTTTCCAGCTGGCGCACGTTGCCGGGCCACGGCAGGTTTTGCAGAAAGGTCTCGGTTTCGCTTTTCAGCAGCTTGGGCTCGACGGCCAGCTCCAACGCTGCGCTGCTCAAGAAGTGCCGGGCCAGGGTCGGGATGTCTTCACGGCGGTCGGCCAGGCGCGGGATGTGGATGCGGATGACGTTGAGACGGTGGAACAAGTCTTCGCGGAACTTGCCTTCCTGCACCAGGGTTTCCAGGTTCTGGTGGGTGGCGGCAATGATCCGCACATTAACCTTGACCGGGGTGTGGCCGCCGACCCGGTAAAACTCGCTGTCGGCCAGTACCCGCAGCAAGCGGGTTTGGGTGTCGGCCGGCATGTCACCAATTTCATCGAGAAACAGGGTGCCGCCGTCGGCTTGCTCGAAGCGGCCACGGCGCAGGTTGACCGCGCCGGTGAAGGCGCCTTTCTCGTGGCCAAACAGCTCGGACTCCATCAGGTCTTTCGGAATCGCGGCCATGTTCAACGCAATAAACGGCGAGGCGGCGCGTGGGCTGTGGCGGTGCAGGGCGTGGGCGACCAGCTCTTTGCCGGTGCCGGACTCGCCGTTGATCAGCACGGTGATATTGGAGTGGCTCAGCCGGCCGATGGCGCGAAACACCTCTTGCATGGCCGGCGCTTCACCGATGATCTCCGGGGTGCGGGCGATTTCTGCCGGTGCTTGCAGAATCCCTTGCTGTTCTTGGGCGTGCTGAAAGGCGCGCTTGACCAGGGACACCGCCTCGTCGACGTCGAACGGCTTGGGTAGGTATTCAAAGGCGCCGCCTTGGTAGGAGGCGACTGCGCTGTCCAGATCCGAGTGGGCGGTCATGATTATCACCGGCAAGCGCGGATACAGCTCGCGCAGCTTGGCCAGCAGGTCGAGACCGCTGCTGCCGGGCATGCGGATGTCGGAGATGATCACGTCCGGTTGTTCGCGGTTCAGGCGGGTCAGCACGCTGTCGGCGTTTTCGAAGCTGACGGTGGTCATGCCTTCTTGCTGTAGAGCTTTTTCCAGCACCCAGCGGATGGAGCGGTCGTCGTCGACGATCCAGACGGTTTCAGTGCGACTCATGACGACACAGCTCCTTGTTCCAGCGGCAGGAAAATCGAGAATACGGTGTGGCCGGGATGGCTCTCGCACTCGATCAGCCCTTGGTGCTGGCTGATAATGTTTTGGGTGATGGCCAGGCCCAGGCCAGTGCCGTCGGCGCGGCCACTGACCATTGGGTAGAAAATCGTGTCTTGCAGCTCGGCGGGAATCCCTGGGCCGTTGTCGATAATCTCGACCTTGGTGACCAGCCGATGTCGCTGTTGGCCGATTGTGAACTGGCGCAAGGTGCGGGTGCGCAGGGTGATCCGGCCGAGCTTCAGCTCGTTGTGGATACCTATCGCCTGCATGGCGTTGCGCACGATATTGAGCACCGCCTGGATCATTTGCTCGCGGTCAATCAGCACATCGGGAATGCTTGGGTCATAGTCGCGCACCAAAGTGATGCGGCCTTGGCTTTCTGCGGCGACCAGGCTGCAGACGCGCTCGAGCACCTCGTGCACGTTGGTCATGGCCAGTGATGGCAGCTTGTTGGAGCCGAGCATGCGATCGACCAGGTTACGCAGGCGGTCGGCCTCTTCGATGATGACGTTGGTGTAATCCTTTAGTTCTTCGCTGGGCAGCTCGCGGGCCAGCAACTGCGCCGCGCCACGAATGCCACCCAAGGGGTTTTTGATCTCGTGAGCTAGGCCGCGGACCAGCATCTTGGTCGACTCTTGCTTGGACAGCTGCGCTTCTTCTTTGCTGATGCGCAGCAGCCGGTCGCGCGGGTGCACCTCCAGCAGCAGCACGGTGGCGCCGCGATGCAAAATCGGGGTGACTGCGTAGTCAACGGTCAGGGTTTGCCCGGTCAGCGCGGTCAGCACCGCCTCACGCTTAGTAAAGGGGTGGGCGTT
>JAURXE010000352.1 GCA_030654635.1 Pseudomonas sp. | reverse complement strand
GGCCGAACTGTTGTTTACACCAGCTGACCATCCAGAAGCCGCGAAAAATCATCACCTCGGTGTTGAAGTGATCGGGAATCGCCGAGGGGTACGGCGGAATCAGCGGGATGGTTTCCAGGTACTTGCTGCGGGTGGTGTTGATGGTGGCCGTGGTGCCATAGGACAGGCAGGCGGTGCTCGCCTCCACGCCGCCGGAGCCGATCACCTCGCAAGCCTTGTCGGCCCCGGCGGCAATCAGCGGCAAACCTTCGGGAATCCCGGTGTGGCGACTGGCCTCGGCACTGACGTGACCGAGCAGCTCGCCGGGCTTGCACAAGTCGGGCAACTGCTCGCGGCGGATCGGCATCGCCTGCCACTTCCAGTCACGCGGCGCGGCCCATTTCAGTCGCTTGTAGTCGAACGGCAGATAGGCCACGCAGCAGGCCACCGAGTCGACAAACTTGCCGGTCATGCGATGGGTGAGAAAACCCGAGAGCAGCAGCATTTTGTGGGTCTTGGCCCAGATTTCCGGCTGCTCCTGGGCGATCCAGTTCACTTCGGCCTGGGCGCGAAAGTAATCCACGGTCGCCTCTTCGCCGATCAATTTGAACAGCCAGCCCCAGGGCCCCTTGATCTTGCCGCGCACGGCGGCGCGGCGCTGATCGAGCCAGAGCATGGCCGGGCGCAGCGGTTTGCCCTGCTCGTCGACATTGATCAGGGTGCCGCGTTGAGTGGTCAGCGACACACCCTTGATCTGCGCCCTGTCGATCGACACCTCTTGCCACAGCAAACGACAGGCCTCGCCGAGGCTGGCCCAGTAATACTCCGGGTCCTGTTCGGCCCAGCCGGGCTGGGTCGAATAGTAGGCCTCAAGCTCGACCTTGCCCTTGCCGAGCAAATTGCCCTCAAGGTCAAACAGCAGGGCGCGCACGCTCTGGGTGCCATTATCGATGGCCAGCAAATAGCTCTTCTCGCTCACGCGGACATCCTTCTTATTGTTCTGGCTGGAGGGCGGGCAAGCTGTAACAACGCTGCCACAGACTCAGGTAGGCCTGCTGTTCAAACGCCCAGCGAGCATCGTCCCAACCCAGGCGCGCCTGGCACAGGCTGCGAATGCGCGGCAACTCGGCCACCGCGCCACCGGCCAGCAACAAGCCCAGGCGAGTGCGACGCAGCAGTAAGTCGTCCAGGTGCAGCACCAGCTCATGCTCGGCGGCAAAGGCCAGCTCGGCCCACAGGGTCTCGGTAGCGCCCACAACTTCAGTGCCCACTTCGGCCACTGACTGCGCCACCTTCGGCAACTCGCGGCCATAACGACCGGCCAAGCGCCGCTGCTGACTGTTACTCAGCCCAGCCAGCGACAACTCAGGCTGCGGGCGAAACACCGCACTGCCGACATCAGTCACCGGTTGGCCGACAAAGGCGGCGCAGGCCTGCAGCACTTCCAGCGCCAGCAAGCGAAAGGTGGTCAGCTTGCCGCCGGCCAGGGTCACGCAACCGGGTTCGATCCACAGGGCGTGCTCACGCTTCTCATCGGAGGGTTTTTTGCCCGCCGAATTCGGCTGACCATCGGTCACCACCGGCCGCACCCCGGCCCAGCTGGAAAGCACGTCCAAGCGGGTAATCTGCGCACCGGCAAACTGCTGGGCGCAGGCGGCCAACAGATATTCCACCTCGGCGGCACTGATACAGGCATCGGTGTTGAGCCCTTCGGCGTGATCCAGGTCGGTGGTGCCAATCACGGTCGCGCCTTCCCAGGGGAAAACAAACACCGGCCGGCCATCGGCCGCGTGCATAAAGCTCAAGGCATGGGCCAGCGGCAAGCGCCAGGCCGGCAATAGCAAATGGCTGCCGCGCAACGGGCGAATATGTTCCAGGCCGATTTTGCGCCGCAGCTCATCGGCCCAGGCGCCGGTGGCCTGGGCCACGGCGCGGCTGCGCAAACTGAACTGCTGACCAGTTTCGGTATCCTCAACCACTACCCCGACTACCACATCCTTTTCACGCGTAAGCTCAACCACCCGCAGACCATTGACTGCCACGCCGCCGTCGCCACGGGCCTCGCCGAGTACCCGCAGCACCAGTCGGGCGTCATCGGTGACCGCATCAAAAAACTGGGTGGCGCCCAGCAGCCCCTCATCA
>JAURXE010000348.1 GCA_030654635.1 Pseudomonas sp. | reverse complement strand
GCTGACTCGACCTTGAGCTGACCGATACTGTGGCTGTCGTGGGCGATTTGCCGTTGCAGGTTGGTCAGATCGACCTTGTCGAAATCCGCCAGATGCAACTCGCCGACGCCAGCCGCAGCCAGATACAGGGCCACCGGTGAGCCGAGGCCGCCGAGACCGACGATCAGCACCCGACTGTTTTTCAGCTTGAGCTGACCGGCGATATCCACCTGAGCCAGCAGAATTTGCCGGCTGTAACGCAGCAGTTCGTCATCGTTGA
Organism: Pseudomonas sp.; assembly: GCA_030654635.1. GTDB lineage: Bacteria > Pseudomonadota > Gammaproteobacteria > Pseudomonadales > Pseudomonadaceae > Aquipseudomonas. The sequence goes on along the minus strand of JAURXE010000348.1, from coordinate 1,263 downwards.
GTTGCACATTCATAGTGACCACTGCCCGAGGGAAATCCGTTGATGACCGCCCAGATCCAGACGACTTTCCACCGCCGTAAAACCTTGGGCACTGAGCAGTTCACGCACCGCCTCTGCCTGATCGAAACCGTGCTCCAGCAATAACCAGCCAGCGGCATTCAGCTGCTGCGGCGCCTGCGCGATGATCAGCCGAATATCGTCCAACCCATCGACGCCCGCCACCAGCGCACTGCTCGGCTCGAAACGCAGATCACCCTGGCTCAGGTGCGGATCGCCGGCGGCGATATAGGGCGGGTTGCTGACAATCAACTGATAACGCTGGCCGACCAAGGCAGAGAACCAGTGGCTGGCCAGAAAACGAGCATTGCCCAGTTGCAGCCGGGCGCGATTGGCTTCAGCCAGCGCCACCGCCTCACTGACCCGGTCAACCCCGGTGACGTCCCAGGCTGGGCGTTCGCAGGCCAGCGCCAGGGCGATGGCACCGGTGCCGGTGCCTAAATCGAGCACGGCTGCGGGATTGGCTGACAACAAAGCCAGCGCCGTCTCCACCAGTAACTCGGTGTCGGGGCGCGGAATTAGGGTGTGGCTGGCGACATCCAGATCCAGGCTCCAGAAACCCTGGCGGCCGAGGATATAGGCGATTGGCTCGCCATTACGGCGGCGCGCCAGATTGGCGGCAAATAGCTCGACGCAAGCCGCTGTAACTTCACGCTCGGGCCAGGTGCGCAGGTAGCTGCGCGGTTTGCCCAGCGCCGCAGCCAACAGCAACTCGGCGTCCAGCTGGGCGCTGGGCGAGTCGGCCAGTTCGGCCTGCTGCAGCAGCTCGGCGATGCTGGCCATCTTAGTCACCCAAGGCGGCTAATTGGTCGGCTTGGTACTCGGCCAGCAACGGGGTAATCACCGCCTCGACGCCGCCGGCCAACACATCGGCCAGGCAGTAGAGCGTCAGGTTGATACGGTGATCGGTGACCCGCCCCTGGGCGAAGTTATAGGTACGAATCCGCTCGGATCTATCGCCTGAACCAACCAGCAATTTGCGGCTGTCGGAGATTTCTTTGTGGGCGGCGGCGTCTTGCTGGTCTTGCAGCTTGGCCGACAACCAGGACATGGCGCGGGCACGATTCTTGTGTTGCGAGCGCTCTTCCTGACACTCCACCACGGTGCCGGTGGGAATGTGGGTGATGCGAATCGCCGAATCCGTGGTGTTGACGTGCTGACCACCGGCGCCGGAGGAGCGGTAGGTGTCGACGCGCAAGTCGGCCG
>JAURXE010000343.1 GCA_030654635.1 Pseudomonas sp. | reverse complement strand
GCTGACTGCGGCCAGTTGTTGTGGATCGGACTGCAGGCTTTGCGCGGCGGGCGCCAGCGGCCCGACCAGGGCTTCGGCAATCGCGCCCACCAGGCAAGCAGCGATCAGGGCGGTCGGCTGGCGGGCAAACTGGCCGGCGCCCATGCCCTCCTCCAGCAGGTCGCCAAACAGCTCGGCATAGGCGCGGCGGTAGATCAGGCGCTGCTCATCGACTTGCGGCTCCACCGGCTCGGCGATCAGCGCGTAGGCCAGCCGACGGCTGTGCCAGGCGCGTGCGGCGAACTGCTGTACGCCGGCGGCCAGGCGTTGTGACGGCGTACCGGGGGCATTCAGGGTGGCAGCCAGTGCGTCCACCTCGCGCTGGCTGGCACGCGCAAAGACCTCGGCGGCCAGTTCACCCTTATTGCTGAAGTGGCGATACAGACTGCCGGTGGCAATGCCCACCGCGTCGGCCAGGGCCTGCATGGTCAGGGCGGCAAAACCGCCGGCAATCACCCGCGCCAAGGCCTGCTCGAGAATGCGCTCGCGCAGGGCCTGGTCGCGGTCGATACGGGTGGCTGTCGTGCGGTAGACCATGATCTGAATCCTGATTCACAATAATTGCAGTGAATCAGGATTCAGAGCTTGCTTGAAGTGTCATTCCGGCCAATAAGGCCGCTGGAATGCCATTAGCCTGCCGGGCGGCACAACAGCCAGTCGTGCAGGCAGTCTTGCAAGGCGTCGAACTTCACCGGTTTGCTCAGCACCTCGCTCATGCCCGCCGTAATGCAGCGTTCGCGCTCGCCGCCTTGGGCATTCTGGCTGATCGCCAATACCGGCAAGTCTGCGCAACCGGGCAGTTTGCGCAGCGCGCGACAGATGGCAAAAGCATCAGCCTGGGGCATTTGGCAATCGATCAGCAGTGCATCAGTTGGATCTTTGCGCAACAACTCAAGGGCCGCCGCGCCATTTTCAACATAGCGCACCTGATAGCCGAGCTTGAGCAGCATGCCGCGCAGCAGCAGTTGGTCGATCAAGTGATTTTCCACCAACAACACCCGACACTCTGCCGGTGTACGCAGCGCCAGCCCCAGCGGGCGTACCGGTTGCGGCAATGCTGTGGCAGTGGCGACACGGGGCTGGCTGTTGGGCAAACCCAGCGGCAGTCGCAGCTGAAACTGGCTACCACGGCCAAGAGTCGACTGGTGCGTCAGGCTGCCGCCGAGCAACTCGATCAGTTGCCGACAGATCGCCAAACCAATGCCCAAGCCGCCATGTTCACGGGTTAGCGAGCCATCCAATTGCAAAAATTGCTGGTACAGCTTGCCGTCGGGTGGGGTGTCGAAACCCACGCCGCTGTCGCTGATTTGAATTTCCAGTTGCAGGCCTGCGTCGCTGCGTTGCAACGCCTCGACCTGCAGGCTAACGCCGCCTTCGCGGGTAAATTTAATCGCGTTATCGAGCAGATAACTGATGCACTGGCCCAGCTTGCTGGCATCGCCTTCCAGGGTGTCAGGCAAGCGATGATTGAGTTCGACCTTGAAGGTCAGTCCCTTGGCCTCCGCGCGCGGGGCAAACTGGGTCCGCTGATGCTCGATCAAACCGCGCAAACTGAACGGCGCATGGCCACAATACTGGCGTCCGGCTTGCAACTCGGTGAGCATCAGCATGTCGCCGACCATCTGCAGCATGTCGCGCGCCGAGGTGGCGGCGATGCTTTGGTACTGCGCAAGCTCGGCGCTCATCTCTAAAGTTTGCATCAACTCCAGCGAACCGATTACCCCGTTCATCGGGGTGCGCAGCTCGTGAGAGACGGTAGCCAAAAACTCATCTTTGAGCTGGTTGCTGACCGCCAGTTGCTGGTTCAGGCCCTCCAGTTTGCGGCTGGAGTCTTGCAGAATCTGCCCGCGCTCCTCCTTCATCACGTTGATCCGGTCGGCCAAGGCCAACGACAGCAACGCCACCTCCATGGCCGCGCCAATTTGGCCGGCGTAGAGGGTGAGAAACATATTCGGCAAGTAGCCCAGCACCATCAGGGTGTAGATCAAACCGCCAATTAAAAACGCACTCCAGGCCAGCAGAAAATAGCGCGCCACCCGCAGCCCGCGACGCCAGGCACTCAGCCCGGCGGTCAGGCATACCAGCAGAAATGGCAAGGCCACATAAGGCGCCAGCTTCAGCGGCGTGGCGTAACCGATGCTGAATGTCAGCAGGATCAAGCTCAAACCGCAAAACATCACCAGCGTCAGTGCCAGATCGAGGCCACGGCTGAAGGCCCGCGTATGCAAAAAGCTACGCACAAACTGCGAACCACAGAGCGCCGTGGCACCAAGCAAAAACGGCGGCGCGGCATTGGCGATGCCTGGGCTATTGGGCCACAGGTACTGCGCGGCAACGCCATTGGAGGTGGCCTGATAGAGGCCAATCGCGGCGATATAGAAGATGTAATAGAGGTAACTGGAGTCGCGCACGCTGAGGTAAATAAACAGGTTGTAGAGCAGCATCACCAGCATCACGCCGTAGATGATGCCCAGCAGATAGGTGTGCGCCGTGAAGTCTTCCAGGTAGGCGGTGGGTGCCCAGAGCGTCAGAGGCGTCTGCAGGGAGCCGGCGGTTTGCACCCGCAGATAGACCCGCTTCGGTTGCGCGGGCTGCAGCGACAAATCAAACAAAAAACTGCTCTGCTTGATTTGCCGCTGGCTAAAGGGCCAGAAATCTCCGCTGCGACTGGCCAGTTGATAACTGCCCTGACCATCGGGCACATAGAGGTCGACATGATCGAGCGGCGGGTAGGCCAAATCGAGCAGCCAGGATTTCTGCCCCAGAGCCTGCTGCGGCTGGTAGTTCAAATCGACCCGCAGCCAGTAGGCCGAACGGGTGTAACCAGCATTCAGCACGGCGGTTTTTGACTGGCGAAAACTGTCGTCGAGGGCCGCCGAGCTGACATCGGCAATGGTCGCGCTGCCGCGAATATCCTCAAAAAACTGCAGCTCGGACCCCAGCGGCAGCTTGCGTGTGTGCTCATCGAAACTAACCGCCGCCGCCAATGACGGCAGTCCACCCAGCAGCAATAACAGCAGCCAGGCCCTCCAGCGCCGGCCAAGAACCGGCGCCACGCTGCTCATGCTTGCGCCTGAGGCAAGGAGGCCTGACACAGTAACCAGTCGTGCAGCACCACTTGCAGGGTGTCGAACTTCAGCGGTTTGGTCAGGTAGTCACTCATGCCGGCGGCCAGGCAGCGTTCGCGATCACCGCTATGGCTATGGGCGGTGACCGCCAGCACCGGCAACGCGCTGCAATCAGGCAGCAAGCGCAAGGCGCGGCAGGTGGCAAAACCATCCATGACCGGCATCTGGCAATCGAGCAGCACCGCATCGACCGACTCGCCCCGCAGCAGATCCAGCGCGGCGGCGCCATTGTCGGCGCAGCGCACCTGATAGCCGAGCTTGAGCAACATGCCGCGCAAGACCAATTGATTGATCGCGTTGTCTTCGACGATTAACACCTTGCATTCGGCTGGCTGGCGTACTTGCGGCCCCGGCACGCGCGGCACGATGGCAACCGGCGAATGGGGCTGGGCGAGCAGATCGAACTCCACAGTGAGCAAGAAGCAACTGCCCTGCCCCGGCTGCGATTGATGGCTGAGGCTACCGCCGAGCAACTCGATCAGCTGCCGACAAATCGCCAAACCTACTCCCAGCCCACTGTACTCACGGGTCAGGGAGCCATCGAGCTGTTGAAAGCGCTGATACAAGGGCGCCGCCGTAGTCGGATTGAAGCCGACCCCGCTGTCTTGTACCTCGATATGCAGCCCCAATACGCCGCTTTTGCTCGGGAACCGTTTGATTCGCAGGCTAACACCGCCGGCGGCAGTGAATTTGAGGGCGTTATCGAGCAAATAACCGACGCACTGGCTCAGTTTGCCGGCGTCCCCTTGCAGGGTATCGGGGAGTTTTTCATCCAGCTCCAGGCGCAGGCTCAGGCCTTTTTCTTCGGCCAGCGGGGCGTACCTGACCCGCAAGCTGTTTAGCCAGGCGCGCAAGCTGAACATGCTGTTTTGTGCATGCAGCTTGCCGGCCTGCAACTCGGTCAGGGCCAAAATATCGTTAACCATGCGCATCATGTCGCGGGCCGAGTTGGCGGCGGTCTTCTGGTATTGCGCCAGCTCAATGTCCAGAGGCAGCGTTTGCATCAGCTCCAGAGAGCCGATCACCCCGTTCATCGGCGTACGCAGCTCATGGGTGACCGTGGCCAGAAACTCATCCTTGAGCCGGTTGCTGTTGGCCAGCTCGCGGTTGAGCAGCGCCAGCTCGCGGGCATTTTGCTGCAGCAGGGCGGTGCGTTCCTCCTTCATCACATTGATGCGGTCGGCCAAGGCCAGTGACAGCAAGCCAACCTCCAGCGCCGAGCCTATCTGGCTGGCGTACATGGTCAGAAACGAGTTGGGCAGCAAGCCCAGCACCATCAAGGTATTGACCAACCCACCGAGCAAAAACGCACTCCAGGCGAAGATAAAGTAACGCGCCACCCGCAGGCCACGGCGCCAGGCAAGCACGCCGGCCAGCAAGATCACCACCACGAACAGCAGCGCCAGGCCGGTGGCCAAACGCAGGGCCAGGGCGTAGCTGGCCAACAATGCCAGCAGCATCACCAGCAGACCGGTCGCCATCAGCAGCAGCAACAACCGATCGACCCAGGGACTGTGCTCGCGGGTGTGCAAGAAGCTGCGGGCAAACTGGCAACCAAACAGGGCCGCCAGGCCAATTAAAAACGGCGTCGCGGCATTCGCCCACCAGGGGCTATTGGGCCAGAAATACTCGATGCCGGCGCCATTCACCGAGACCTGATAAAGCCCGAAGGCGGCGATATAGACGATGTAATAAAAGTAACTGCTGTCGCGCACGCTGAGAAAGATAAACAGGTTGTAGATCAGCATCACCAACAGCACGCCGTAAATGATGCCGAGCACATAGATGCGTGCCGGCTGCTCCTCCAAATAGGCGGTGGGCGACCACAACGTCAGCGGCACTATCACCGAGCCCTGGCTTTGCACCCGCAAATACAAACGTTGTGGCTGATTGGGTTGCAGATTGAGCTCGAACAGATAATTGTTTTGCGCGATCTGCCGGCTGGCAAAGGGCAGCGAGTCGCCGGTGCTGCGGGCCAGCTGAAAACCGCCGCGACCATCGGGCAGGTACAGGTCGATTTGATCGAGCGGCGGATAGGCCACCTCAAGCAGCCAAGGCTGCTGGCCGCGACGGGCTTGCGGGCGGTAATTCAGGTCCAGTCGCAGCCAGTACACCGAGCGCGAATAGCCGGCATTCAGCACCGGTTTTTCGTGACGATGAAAGGCCTCGGCCAGCGCTGACGAGCTGACATCGTCGATACTGACGTCGCCGCGCACGTCCTCAAACACCGCCATCTGTTGCCCGAGCGGCAACTGCCGGGTGTGTTCATCAAAATCAACAGCGCCGGCAAACACCGGCGACAGGCTTAGTAGCCAGAATAAGAAATAACGCATCAAGCCCACTCACAGCCTTGCCCGCACTCACCCGGACCGCGCCAGAGTGAGTGCCGCAACGCAACATAAATTAATCCACAAGACCCTGAGACCAGCAGCGCTCAGCGGGGCGCAAAGGCCCGCCAATACTGTCGATAGCGGCAATCGAACGCAACCACAATGGAGATTTAAATTGACTACCTGGGCAGCCAAAACCCGCTCAGAAACCTCCGAACGCGACCGCCAAGCCGGCAAAGAAAAAATCTTAACCCGGCAATTAACTGATCGACCGATCAGTTAATTGTTTCAGCATGCATACCTATAAATTAAAGAAAATAGCCGATATTTAAAGAAATTAGCCGATATTAGCTGATAATAATTCAAAAAATCTCAATCAAATCCACCCTGAAAGTCATTTTAGCTAGACATCTGCCTCGATCTTATTAGGCTTGCACGTCCATTAAAAACAACGGACAGCGCCTTGACCAAGCCAGCCTGCATCACCACTCGCCTAAGCATTTCTGCAGTTTTTGCCCTGTTCTGCAGTCCAGCCTTTGCCGGCGGTTTTGCCCTTAACGAGCAAAGCGCCAGCGCCATGGGCACCGCATTTGCCGGCCGCTCATCCAGCGCCTTGGATGCCTCAACGGTGTACGGCAACCCGGCCGGCATGAGCTATTTGGGCGAGCAGGTGTCCGGCGGCATGGCAGTGATCGGCGCCAGCAGCGATATCAGCAACGCCTCATCGAACTTCAACGGCAGCAACCAGGGCGACATGGTGCCGCTCACCGCCATCCCCTTTGGCTATTACGTCAAACCCCTGGATGACAACTGGCACTTCGGCATCGGCGTGTACGCCCCCTTCGGCCTGGCCACCGAATACGAAAACAACTTTGAGGGCCGACGCTTCGCCAAAGACAGCGACCTGAGCGTGGTCTCGATCCAGCCAACCCTGAGTTACAAACTCAACGAACAATGGTCGTTCGGCGCCGGCATCAGCGCCAACCACGCCGAAGGCACGCTCTCCAGCGCGGTCAATCCGGCGCCCGCAGTGTTTCGCGACGGCGAGTACAAGGTCAGCGGCGACGACTGGGGTTACGGCTACAACCTCGGCGTCATGCTGCAAGCCACCGACAACACCCGCCTGGGGCTGAGCTACCGCTCAAAAGTGGATTACACCCTGGAAGGCGAGGTGAAAAACACCGACATCGCCAACGGCATAGTCCCGGCCGGCAAATACGACGGCTCACTCGCACTGACCACCCCGGAAACCTTCGAGCTGTCGGTGACCCATCAATTTGACTCGCAGTGGACCGGTTATGCCGGCTACACCTGGACGCGCTGGAGTCGCTTCCAGGAGGTA
>JAURXE010000339.1 GCA_030654635.1 Pseudomonas sp. | reverse complement strand
CATTCTGCTGGCCGAAACCCAGCACGACCGCTACCTGGACAAGTACGACACGATCATCGTCGACGAGGCCCACGAGCGCAGTCTGAACATCGATTTTTTGCTGGGATTTTTGAAAACCCTGCTGGTGCGCCGCCCCGATCTGAAACTGATCATCACCTCGGCGACCATCGACCTGGCGCGGTTTTCTGCACATTTCAACGATGCGCCGATAGTGGAAGTCTCGGGGCGGACCTTCCCGGTGGAGACCTGGTATCGGCCGCTGTTGGGCGAGCAGGACGAAAACGGCGAGATGGTCGAGGACGATTTAAGCGTCGATCAGGCCATCATCAAAACCCTCGACGAGCTGGCGGCGTTTGAGCGCAGCGAAGGCAAGTTACCCGGCGATGTGCTGGTGTTTTTGCCCGGTGAGCGGGAGATCCGCGATTGCGCCGAGCTGCTGCGCAAGGCCAACCTCAAGCACGCCGAGATTCTGCCGCTGTACGCGCGGCTGTCGCCGGCCGAGCAGCAGAAGATTTTCCAACGCCGGCCGGGGCGCAAAATCGTGCTGGCCACCAACGTTGCGGAAACCTCGCTGACGGTGCCGGGCATTCGTTACGTGATCGACAGCGGCACAGCGCGTATCAGCCGCTACAGCTATCGCGCCAAGGTGCAGCGTTTGCCCATTGAGGCGGTCTCGCAAGCCAGCGCCAACCAGCGCAAGGGCCGCTGCGGGCGGGTCGAGCCGGGCCTGTGTGTGCGTCTGTACAGCGAGGAGGATTTCAATAGTCGGCCGGCCTTTACCGACCCGGAGATTCTGCGCACTAACCTGGCGGCGGTGATTCTGCAGATGCTGCATCTGCATCTGGGCGCCATTGAGGATTTCCCCTTTATCGAGCCGCCGGATGGCAAGGCCATCAGCGACGGTTTCAACCTGCTGCAAGAGCTGTCGGCGGTTAATCGCGAGAGCCAGCTGACTCCGCTGGGTCGCCAGTTGGCACGCCTGCCGGTGGACCCGCGCCTCGGTCGCATGCTGCTGGAAGCCGCCAAGCAGGGCAGCCTGCAAGAGGTGCTGATCGTTGCCAGTGCGCTGTCGGTGCAGGACGTGCGCGAGCGGCCGCCGGAGCGCCAACAGGCGGCCGATCAGGCCCACGCCCAGTGGAAGGACATCGACTCGGATTTCGCCGGATTAGTGAACCTCTGGCGCGGTTTCGAGGAGCAGCGTCTGGCCCTTGGCGCCAGCCCGTTGCGCAGCTGGTGCCGGAAGAACTTCCTGAATTACCTGCGGCTGCGCGAGTGGCGCGACTCCCATCGCCAGCTCAGTTTGATCTGCAAAGAGTTGCAGCTGACCCTCAATACAACGCCTGCGGATTTCCCCAAGCTGCACAAGGCGGTGCTCGCAGGCTTGCTCAGCCAGATCGGCCAGAAGACCGAAGACGGCGACTATCTCGGCGCCCGCCAGCGGCGCTTCTGGATTCACCCCTCCTCAGGCTTGGGCAAGAAGCGTCCGCAATGGCTGATGGCCGGCGAGCTGGTGGAAACCACCAAGCTCTACGCCCGCCAAGTGGCGAAGATCGAACCGGACTGGATCGAGCCGCTGGCCGGCCACCTGATCAAGAAAAACCACTTCGAACCGCACTGGGAGAAGAAGCGCGGCCAGGTGGTGGCCTTCGAGCAAATCTCTCTGTACGGGCTGATTGTGGTGGGCAAACGGGCGGTGCATTACGGG
>JAURXE010000337.1 GCA_030654635.1 Pseudomonas sp. | reverse complement strand
TGGCTTCGATAATGCCGGTGAACATGCTGTCTCCGATTAACTCAGTACGATTTTAAGGTCTGCGCCAAATACAGCGCGCAATTATACGTGCTGCGCAGGCACGGGTACGGCAATGATCCGCCAGTCGTCGCCCACCGCGCGCATTTCCACAATCTTCAAGGCCGGCGCATCGGCCATTTTCGCCAGTGGCCAGTCGAGCAAAGGCCGGCCGCTGCAACCAAGAAACTTGGCCGCCATAAACAACTGAAACTCATCGACCAAGCCCTGCCGGGCAAAGGCTCCGGCCAAGCGCGGGCCTGCTTCCACCAGTACTTCATTGGCACCGCGACTGGCCAACTCCAGCAGCAGTTTGCGCAAATCCACATGGCCATTGGTACCGGGCACCGCCAGCAATTGGTGGCCGTCATCGAGAAAACGTTCCCGCGCCGTTGCCGCCGCGCAGGTGGCCACTAATGCCGGGCCAACCTGATAAAACGGCGCCGACAAGGGCACCCGCAAACGCCCATCGATCAGCACCCGCAGTGGCGGGCGGGTCATCGCCAGGGCAGTCAGCTCGGCATTCAGGCCCAGCTCGTCGGGGCGCACGGTCAGTCGCGCGGCGTCGGCCAGCACGGTATCGGCGCCGGTCAGCACTATGCTCGAACGGGCGCGCAAACGTTGCACCGCAGCCCGCGCCGCCGGCCCGGTGATCCATTGGCTTTCGCCACTGGCCATCGCCGTACGACCATCCAGACTCATCGCCAGCTTGACCCGCACCAGCGGCAGGCCCTGCTCCATACGCTTGATAAAACCGGCATTCAGCAACCGCGCCTCGGCCTCCAGCACACTGCACTGCACGCTGATGCCGGCCGCCTGCAAACGCGCCAGGCCGCTGCCGGCCACTTGCGGATTGGGGTCTTGCATGGCCACCACCACCCGCGCCACACCGGCATTGATCAGCGCATCGGCGCACGGCGGGGTACGGCCATGGTGGCTGCAGGGTTCCAAGGTGACATAGGCGGTGGCGCCACGGGCTTTCGCGCCGGCTTGACGCAAGGCATATACCTCGGCGTGCGGCTCGCCGGCCCGCGCATGCCAGCCTTCGCCGACAGTTTGCGCGCCCAGGACGATGACGCAACCGACCCGAGGATTGGGATGGGTGGAGTACAACCCGTTGCGCGCCAGTTCGAGGGCACGGGCCATGCTGCGCTGATCGAGCGCGGCCTGTTCGCCGGGCGTCATTCTTTATTCGGCTCGCGCGACAGGCGCTCGATCTCCTCGCGGAATTCGTTCAAATCCTGGAAGCGCCGGTACACCGAGGCGAAGCGGATATAGGCCACTTCATCGAGCTTTTGCAGCTCGCCCATCACCAGTTCACCGAGCACCCGCGACTTGATCTCGCGCTCGCCGGCGGCGCGCAGTTTGTGCTTGATATGCACAATCGCCGCTTCCAGCCGCTCGACACTCACCGGGCGTTTTTCCAGCGCCCGCTGCATGCCGGCGCGCAGCTTCTCTTCATCGAAAGGCTGGCGGCTGCCGTCGGACTTGATCAGTCGCGGCATCACCAATTCGGCGGTTTCAAAGGTGGTGAAACGCTCTTCGCAGGCGAGACATTCGCGCCGACGGCGTACCTGTTCACCTTCGGCAACCAGACGCGAGTCGATTACCTTGGTGTCATTAGCTCCACAGAACGGACAATGCATGCTGGCAGACGGCCGGAAAAATGAGGGCCCTCATGGTAGCGCATCCCGCCGGCAAGACAAGCCGCAGGCTTTGCGGTATATAGGCGACCCTAGATAGCCATCGTCACCCTGGATGCCTGCCATGTCGTTGCGCCCGCTCGCCCTGCTGTGTTTATTCGCCCTGCTTGGCGCCTGCAGCAGCGCCCCGCCCGTCAGCACACCCTCGCCCGCGCCACTGCCCACTATCACTGCCGCACCCATAGCGCCGCTGCCAGCCGAGCTGCGCGAACTGAGCGGACAATTGCTCGGCGTGCCACTGGCCGGCGAAGCCGAAGTGGCCCTGTTGCTGGTCGATCAGCGTGACCGGCCGCTGTTGTTACTGGCCAGCACGCGCTTAAGCGGCAATGGTGGTGCACTGCCCTTTAGCCTGCGCTTTGCGCCCAATCAATTGGCCCCTGGCATGCGCGCGGAGCTACGGGCGCGGGTCAGCCAGGGCGGGGTTTTAACCCTGCACCTACCGCCCCGGCAGATAAACCCTAGCGTCTCGGTCGCCCTCGGCGAACTGCGCCTGGTGCCGGCGCCGTGACAGCCGCTGGCGCCCTGGTGGCACCCGCAGCCCTGCAAGCGGCCTTGGGCGAACTGCTCGGCGACGCCCAGCTAATCGCCGAACCCCTGCCGGGCACCGACCTTAAGCTCTGGCTGATCGACCCGCGCAATATGGAGCGCGCCTTTAACCCGGAAGAAACCCGGCGGATTCTCGAAGAGCCTCCCTATTGGTGTTTCTGCTGGGCCAGTGGCCTGGTGCTGGCGCGCTGGCTGGCCGAGCGACCCGAATGGGTGCGCGGCAAGCGGGTTCTGGATTTTGGTGCGGGTTCTGGGGTGGCGGCTATTGCCGCGGCCAAAGCCGGCGCCCTGGAAGTGGTGGCCTGCGACCTCGACCCGCTGGCGCTGGCGGCCTGCCGGGCGAATGCCGAATTGAACGACGTGCAGCTGAGTTATTCGGCGGATTTTTTTGCCGAGCAAGACCGCTTCGACCTGATCATAGTCGCCGACGTGCTCTATGACCGCGCCAACCTGCCGCTGCTCGATCAGTTTCTCAGT
>JAURXE010000282.1 GCA_030654635.1 Pseudomonas sp. | reverse complement strand
GGTGAACTTGGTCGCCTCTACCTTGATAAACGGTGCATTGGCCAGTTTGGCCAGGCGGCGGGCAATTTCGGTCTTGCCGACGCCGGTGGGGCCGATCATCAGGATGTTCTTCGGCGTCACCTCGGCGCGCAGCTCAGCCGGCAACTGCATGCGCCGCCAGCGGTTACGCAAGGCGATGGCCACGGCGCGCTTGGCATCGTCCTGGCCGATGATATGGCGATTGAGTTCGTGGACGATTTCGCGGGGGGTCATAGGCATTCAAATTGCTCCGAGTAGGGCCGCTAATCAGGTTGTTTAAAGCGCAGTAGCGTTAAACGATCTGATCGGCGCAGTCCTGTTCCTCAATAGTCTGATTGTGATTGGTGAACACGCAGATATCGGCAGCAATGCCCAAGGCGCTTTCAACGATGTCGCGGGCGGGCAGGTCGGTATGCTTGAGCAGGGCGCGTGCCGCCGCTTGGGCAAAGGCGCCGCCAGAACCCATGGCGATTAAGCCGTCTTCCGGCTCCACCACATCGCCATTGCCGGTAATGATCAGGGAGGCGTCTTTGTTGGCCACCGCCAACATGGCTTCCAGGCGGCTCAGGGAGCGGTCGGTGCGCCATTCTTTGGCCAGTTCAACGGCGGCGCGCACCAAGTGGCCCTGATGTTTCTCTAGCTGGCCTTCGAAGCGTTCAAACAGGGTGAAGGCGTCGGCGGTGGCGCCGGCAAAACCGGCCAGCACCTGGCCGTGATAGAGGCGGCGGACTTTTTTGGCGTTGCCTTTCATTACGGTATTGCCAAGCGAAACCTGGCCGTCGCCGCCCATGACGACTTTGCCGTTGCGGCGCACTGAAACGATGGTGGTCAAGGGGAGCGTCTCCATGCAGCGGGGCGAAATGCCCTAATGCAAACTGATATGGGGACGCCGGTTGACGGCTTCAAGCGTGGGCGCCGCCGTCCAGCGGCCAAGGCTTGCTGGTCGCAGGACGGCAGCCTTAGTTGGACGGCCTGTTAGCGGCTCTGGCGTTGCTGTAACAGCAGATTGCTAAAGCCGCCGGCAGCCAGGGATTTTTGCGCCTGGGTGAGCTGCTCACGGCTGGCAAAGGGGCCGACTAGCACCCGGTACCAGGTTTCCTCACGCACCTTGCCCGACTCCACTTGCACGCTTTGGCCAAGCATGATGATTTGCGCGCGCACCTTGTCTGCATCGGCTTGTTTACGAAACGAGCCGGCCTGCAGGAAGAACTGAGTGCTCAGCGGCGCCTTGGCCAGGGTCGGCGGTGGCGTGACTGCAGCGTCGCTGGTGGCTGGCAGTGGCGGCGGCGTTTGCCCGCTGAGCGCCGCCAGGGCGCGGGCGGCATCGGCCTTGGCCAGTTCCTCGGGGGTGAGCGCGGCCGGCGGTTTTTCTACTGGTGCGTCCATTGGCACTATGACCTCGGACTCCGGTAGCAGGGTGTAAAAATCGTACTTGGGCTTGGCCGGCGCTGCGCTCGGTGTTGGGTTATTCGCCTGCTGTTTCGCCGCAGGGTTATTGGCTGGGCGGGTGACTTCTTCTTTAACTCGCTTGATCTCGTCGCGGCCCGGTTCGAGCTTCATGAGAAACACCACAAAAGCGCCGATCAGCAAACCGCACGCCAGCCACACCCAGCCGGGAATCGGCGGTTTGGCGGGGGCTTGATAGCGGCTGGCGCCGCGTTTGGCGGCGGGCTTCTTGGCGGCCAAGTTACATCCGCTCCAGGGTTTGCAGGCCGAGCAACTCGAGGCCTTGTTGCAAGGTGCGACCGCTCAGCGCGGCCAGGCGCAGACGGCTTTGCTGGGTGGCCGCATCGGCGGCGCTGAGAATTGGGCAATGCTCATAGAAACTGGAGAACAGCCCGGCCAGCTCATATAGGTAGGTACAGAGAATATGCGGGGTGCCCTTGTCGGCGACGTTATTCAGCACCTCGGCAAATTGCGCCAGCTTGCTCGCCAGGTCGATTTCCTGGGGCGCCTCGAGACGCATCTGGCCGTCGAGGCTGCCGTCCATCGAGCGTTCCAGCTTGCGAAACACGCTGGCGACACGGGTGTAGGCATACAGCAGGTAAGGCGCGGTGTTGCCCTCGAAGCTGAGCATCTGCTCGAAGTTGAAGCTGTAGTCGCTGGAACGGTGCTTGGACAAATCGGCGTACTTGACCGCGCCGATGCCGACGACATGGCCGATTTGCCGCAGTTCGGCGTCATCCAGCTCTGGGTTCTTGGCTTTGACCAGGCTATAGGCGCGCTCTTCGGCCTCATCCAGCAGATCAATAAGCTTTACCGTGCCGCCGTCGCGGGTCTTAAATGGTCGGCCGTCGGCGCCATTCATGGTGCCAAAGCCCATGTGTTCCAGTTGCATGCCGGGGTGCACGAAGCCGGCGCGACGCGCCACTTCGAAGGCCATTTGAAAATGCAGGGCCTGGCGCTGATCGACAAAGTACAGGGCGCGGTCGGCCTTCAATACTTCGCTGCGATAACGCATGGCCGCCAGGTCGGTGGTGGCATACAGGTAACCGCCACCGGCTTTTTGCACGATCACCGGCAGTGGATTGCCTTCGGCGTTTTTGAACTCATCCATAAACACGCACTGGGCGCCGTTGCTTTCGCTGAGCAGGCCCTTGCTGTCGAGGGCGTGGACTATGTCGGCCAGTTGGTCGTTGTAGGCGCTCTCGCCCTTGACGTCGGCCGGGCTGAGTTTGGCCCCGAGACGGTCGTAGGCGTGCTGGCAGTGCGACAAGGAAATCTCGTTAAAGCGGTTCCACAGGCGCAGACAGTCGGCGTCGTTGGCTTGCAGGGCCACCACCAGCTCACGGGCGCGGTCGGCGAACTCCGGGCTGTCGTCGAAGCGCTTTTTCGAGGCTCGATAGAACTGCTCAAGATCGCTTAGCTCGCTGTCGGCGGCGCTGGGATTTTCTTCCATATAGGCCAGCAGCATGCCGAACTGGGTGCCCCAGTCGCCAACGTGGTTCTGGCGAATCACAGTATCGCCGAGGAACTCCAGTACTCGCGCCACGCCGTCGCCGATGATGGTCGAGCGCAAGTGGCCGACGTGCATCTCTTTAGCCAGGTTCGGCGAGGACAGGTCGACCACCACCCGCTGTGCTGGGCCGGCTTTGCGCACATTCAGCCGGGCGTCGGCCAGGGCCGCGTCCAGGCGCTGCGCCAGGCTTTGCTGGTCTTGGTAGAAGTTCAGAAAACCGGGGCCGGCGATTTCCACTTTGCTGATTTGCGGGTCAGCGGGCAGCGCGGCAATCAGCTGTTCGGCCAGCTCGCGCGGCTTCAGGCCGGCCGGTTTGGCCAGCATCATGGCGATATTGCTGGCGAAGTCGCCGTGGGTTTTGTCCTTGGTGTTTTCCACCTGAATCGCCGGGCTCAGGCCTTGCGGCAGCACACCGGCGGTGGTCAGGCGCGCTAGGGCTTGTTGGATTAGCTGGCGAATGGTGTCTTTCATGGTCTGCTCTTCTGGCCGGAAGCCGGCGGCGCCTGGGCGCGGGATTAAAGCCGGGCATTATCGGCGTCCTTCGCCCGGCGCTTCAAGGGTTAAGCGGTGGATGGCGGTTATCTACTGAGAAAAGTGGCTTAGAACAGGTCGATTGGGTCGACATCCAGCGACCAGCGCACGGCCCGGCCGCTGGGCATTTGCTCCAAGGCCGGCAACATGGCGCTGAGCAGGCGGTGCAGTGGCGCGCGGGCATTGGCTTGCAGCAGCAATTGCGCCCGATAACGACCAGCGCGGCGTTCCATGGGTGCCGGAATCGGCCCGAGCAGCTCGATGCCACTCAGATTGAGCTCGCCGAGCAGGTATTCGGCTTCGCCGCAGGCCTGATCGAGAAAATCCTCAGCTTGCCCCGGTTTATGGGCTTCCGCGCGCAGCAGCGCCAGGTGTGAGAAGGGCGGCAGGCCGGTGCTGCGCCGCTCGCTCAGGGCTTGCTCGGCAAAGGCGAAATAGCCTTGTTCAGTCAATTGCACCAGCAGCGGATGGTCGGCCAGGTGGCTCTGGATAATCACCCGCCCCGGCTCTTCGGCGCGCCCCGCGCGGCCGGCGACCTGCACGATCAGTTGCGCCATGCGCTCGCTGGCGCGAAAATCTGCAGAAAACAGCCCACCATCGGCATCCAGAATCGCCACTAGGGTGACTCGCGGGAAGTGATGGCCCTTGGCGAGCATCTGGGTGCCGACCAGAATGCACGGTTCGCCGCGCTGGATGGTGGCAAATAGCTGATCCATGGCGCCCTTGCGTGAAGTGCTGTCGCGGTCGATGCGCAGTACGGGTGTCTGTGGGAACAGGATTTCCAGGCGCTCCTGGGCGCGCTCGGTGCCGGCGCCCACCGGACGCAGGTCGACCTTGCCGCAGTCCGGACAGTTGCGCGGCGAGCGCTCGCTGTGGCCGCAATGATGGCAGCGCAACTCGCCGGAGCGCTGGTGCACGGTCATCCGCGCATCGCAGCGCGGGCACTGGCTGATCCAGCCGCAATCGTGGCAGAGCAGGGTTGGCGCAAAGCCACGGCGATTGAGAAACACCAGCACCTGTTGGCCGGCCGCCAGGGTTTGCTTGAT
>JAURXE010000325.1 GCA_030654635.1 Pseudomonas sp. | reverse complement strand
TGGTGTACTGCCTGCGGCGAGTACAGCCTACGCCAAGTTCGGTGTGCGGCAACGCGGCTCACATAGCGAGCAATAGTCCGCGCAGCACATCACTGGGACAGCGCCTTTAGGACGGCTGGTCGGCCTGCCAGGCATCCAGGGCTTCTTGAGCGGCGCGAAACGCATCGACGGCCGCCGGCACACCGGCATACACGGCGCAGTGCAGCAGGGTTTCGCGGATTTCTTCCATAGTGCAGCCATTGTTCAGCGCGCCACGGATATGGCCCTTGAGTTCTTGCGGGCACTTCAGTGCGGTGAGGGCCGCCAGGGTAATCAGGCTGCGGGTTTTCAGTGGCAGGCCGCCGCGGTTCCAGACGCCACCCCAGGCGTGCTCGTTGACGAAATCTTGCAGGGGCTGGGTGAACTCGGTGGCGTTGCCCAGCGCACGGTCGACGAAGGTGTCGCCCATGACTTGGCGGCGCATTTGCTCACCGTTGGGTTGCTCATTGCTCATTGGATAACTCCTCGGCTCAGCGCTGGCGCTGCCAGGCGCGGGCGCCAATCACCGCCAAAGTGATGGCCGTGAGTGGCAGGACGAAACTGTACATCGCCTGTTGCAGGGCGCCCAGCCAGGGTGCCCCGGTACTGTGGAATATCAGGTAGACGGTATAGAGCGCGTAATAACCGATAAACACTGCACCTTCCCAGCGCTTGATGCAGTAGCCGTTGAAGAAGATTGGCAGGCAGGCGATAGCCACGGCGATCATTACCGGGAAGTCGAAGGCCAGGGCGTTGGCCGCCACCGGGATGGCGCTCGGCGCTATCAGTGAGGCCAGGCCGAGTACGCAAAGCAGGTTGAAGATATTGCTGCCGACGATATTGCCCACGGCGATGTCGCGTTCGCCCTTGAGGGCCGCCATTAGCGAGGTCGCCAGTTCGGGTAATGAGGTGCCGATCGCCACCACAGTCAGGCCGATCACCAGCTCCGACAAGCCGAGGACGCGAGCCAGGCTGACGGCGCCCTCGACAAGCAAATTGGCGCCACTGACCAGCAGTACCAGGCCGGCGATGATCAGTCCAAGATTGAATAGCCAGGCATAGGGTTTGGGCGTTTCGTTGAGGCCGAACTCAGTGGCGAATTCGTCTGCGCCCTCGCGGGCTTTCTCGCGACGGCTGCTGATGATCAGAAAGGCGGTGTAAGCCAGGATGCCGGCAAACAGCAGGGCGCCATCCAGGCGACTGAGGCTGCCATCCCAGGCCAGGGCGAATACCAGCAGGCTGGCGCCGATCATGATCGGGATATCCAGGCGGATCAGCTGACGGGAGACGGTCAGCGGGGCAATTAGCGCCGTCAGGCCGAGAATCAGCAGCACATTGGCAATGTTGCTGCCGACCACGTTGCCAATCGCCAGATCGCCGCTGCCATTGAGGGCGGCTTGCACGCTGACTGCGGTTTCCGGCGCGCTGGTGCCAAAGGCCACCACGGTCAGGCCGATGATCAGAGGTGGGATGCCGAACTGGGCGGCCAACTTGCTGGCGCCGCGCACCAGCACTTCCGCGCCGGCGACTAGCAATACCAAGCCGGCGATCAGATAAACAAGGGTCATCAAAGTCATGATTGCACTCCAAAAAATATCTGCCTAGCTTACCCAGTTGTTACCTGCTCGCCACTCTGTGTAGCCGGGCATTGTTGCCTGATGTTGCCCCTGCTGCTGTGTTGTGCCGGTTTGGTGTTAGTCGTCACAGGGTGGCTGCCAGAACAGCTGCACAGCGCCATCGTCACGATGGGCCAGGGTGACGTTGTCGTTCTCGGCGATTTCGCCCAGCAGCTGGAGCCAGTCCTCGTCCGAGTCATCTGGATGCTTGCTGAGCAGCGCGGCCTTGGCCTTCTGGGCGTGGGTTGAGTTGATGACTTTCTGGATGCGCGCGGCCAGCAACTCATATGAACTGGGCAGTTTCACGGCGGTGGATTTGGCGGTGGCCATACGAAGGTCTCCTGATTTTATGCTGTTTGGATATACAGTATATTGTCAGGCCTGCGGGCTGGAGGTCAAGCCGCCGTAGGGCTCCCTCACTCCATCATTGCTTCGTGGGCACGCTGCGTTGGGCCATCCTTGGCCCAACGCAGCTCACGCGGCATCCTGCCGCTCAACCCACTGCGCAATGATTCCACTCGGCCTGCTGAAGGGGCGTTGTCCCGGCCAAAATTGATTTGCTGGGCGGTGTTGGGCATTGGCTTTGAAGTACCTCATGGGGTCAAACTCGATTTGACCCCAGCGGGTAGGGTGGACAACGCGCAGCTTGTCCACCAGTGGGTTTAGGTGCGTTCGATTTTCTCCAGCGCTTGCTCAAGCGTGCTCACGGTGCGCTCGATGTTTTGCAGTTTTTCTAGCCCGAACAGGCCGATGCGAAAGGTTTGGAAGTCGGCGGGTTCGTCGCACATCAGCGGTACGCCGGCGGCGGTTTGTAGGCCTTGGGCGGCGAATTTTTGGCCGCTTTTGAAACCGGCATCTTCGGTGTAGCACACCACTACGCCAGGGGCGGCGAAGCCAGCGGCGGCGACGCTGTTGAAGCCTTTATTGGTCAGCAGGGCGCGTACCCGCTGGCCGAGTTCCAGCTGTTGGTCGCGGATTTTGTCGAAACCGTAAGCCTCTGTTTCCAGCATCACGTCGCGAAAGCGCGCCAGGGCATCGCACGGCAGGGTGGCGTGGTAGGCGTGGCCGCCTTGTTCGTAGGCTTGCATGATCTGCAGCCATTTTTTCAAGTCGCAGGCAAAGCTGGTGCTTTGCGTGGCGTTGACTCGTTCAAGGGCGCGCTCGCTCATCATCACCAAGGCGCAGCACGGCGAGGCGCTCCAGCCT
>JAURXE010000324.1 GCA_030654635.1 Pseudomonas sp. | reverse complement strand
ACTGAGCATGCCGTTCTCCTTGGCCCACGGGATGCGGGGCATGGCGTACGGCATTGCACAGAGTTTGCCAATCAGTCCTGCAGTGCCGGCAAGTCGCGAAACAGCGCCAGTGCCTGGGGGTTTGCCAGGGCGTCGGTGTTTTTCACCGGCCGGCCATGCACCACATTGCGCACCGCCAACTCGACGATCTTGCCGCTGATGGTGCGCGGAATATCCGCCACCGCGATGATCTTGGCCGGTACATGGCGGGGTGTGGTGTTGGCGCGAATTACTTGGCGGATTTCGGCTTGCAGCGCTTCGCTCAATTCGATGCCCTCGCGCAGGCGCACGAACAAAACCACCCGTACGTCGTCGTCCCATTCCTGGCCGATGGCGATGGACTCCAGCACGGCTTCGATCTTTTCCACCTGGCGATAGATCTCGGCGGTGCCGATGCGCACGCCGCCGGGATTGAGCACCGCATCCGAGCGGCCGTGAATCAGCAGTCCGCCGTGTTCGGTGATTTCCGCGTAGTCGCCATGGGCCCAGATGCCGGGAAAGGTCTCAAAATAAGCGGCGTGGAATTTCTCACCCTGCGGGTCTTGCCAGAAACCTATGGGCATCGCCGGGAAGTGCTGGGCGCAGACCAGCTCGCCTTTCTCGCCGAGTACCGGCTGGCCGGCGTCGTTCCACACCTGTACGTCCATGCCTAAGCCTTTGCACTGCAACTCACCGCGCCAGACCGGCAATACCGGATTGCCCAAGGCGAAGCAGGACACTATGTCGGTGCCGCCGGAAATCGACGACAGACACAGGTCGCTTTTGATCTCGCGATACACGTAATCGAAGCTCTCATGAGACAGCGGCGAGCCAGTGGACAGGATCGCCTTCAGCCGCGTGAGCTTATGGCTGCTGCCTGGCCGTTCGCCAGCTTTCTCCAGCGCCGCCAGGTACTTGGCACTGGTGCCGAAGATGGAGATGGATTCGCTGTCGATCAGGTCGATCAGCCGCTCGGGGCCTGGATGAAACGGCGAGCCGTCGAACAGCACCAGGCTCGCGCCCAGGGCCAGGCCTGAGACCAGCCAATTCCACATCATCCAGCCGCAGGTGCTGTAGTAAAACAGGCAGTCATCGGCGGTCAGATC
>JAURXE010000323.1 GCA_030654635.1 Pseudomonas sp. | reverse complement strand
GACGCCGAGCGCGTTTGGCCGCTGCTGGAGCTGATCCAGCAAGCCTTCTACTGCGAAGGTCGCGATGTCACCCGGGCCACTGTGTTGCGTGAATTGGCCGCCGCTGCGGGTTTGCCGCGCAGTGAGTTTGCCGAAGCCTTCGACAGTCCGCAGATGCAGGCGGCCACCCAGGCGGATTTCAGCTGGGTGCAGGACTTAGGCATCGCCGGTTTTCCAACCCTGCTGGCCGAGCGCGATGGCCAGTTAGCGCTGCTCACCAATGGTTATCAACCGCTCGAACAGCTGCAGCCGTTATTGGCCCGCTGGCTGGAACGGGCCACCCATGCTTGAGCTGCCGCGCTTCGACCAACTGAGCTGGGCCGAAATCCGCCGGCTGGCGTTGCAGCACAAAAAGGCCTTGCTGATCGCCAATCTGGTGGCGGTGTTGACCACCCTGTGCAGTGTGCCGATTCCGCTGTTGCTGCCGCTGTTGGTCGACGAAGTGCTGCTGGGCAATGGCGACGCGGCGCTGCAGGTGATGAACCGCTTCTTGCCAACCGGTGCCCAGCAGGCGCTGGGTTATATCGGCTTGATGCTGGTGCTGACGCTGCTGCTGCGCAGCGCCTCCTTGCTGTTTAACGTGTTGCAGGCGCGGCTGTTTGCGCGGCTGTCGAAAGACATCGTCTACCGCATTCGGATTCGGCTGATCGAGCGGCTCAAGCGCATCTCCCTCAGCGAATACGAAGACCTGGGCTCCGGCACGGTAACCACCCACCTGGTCACCGACCTGGACACCCTGGACAAATTTGTCGGTGAAACCCTCAGCCGTTTGCTGGTGGCGATTCTGACCCTGACCGGTACCGCTGCGATTTTGTTGTGGATGCACTGGCAGTTGGCGCTGCTGATTTTGCTGTTCAACCCGTTAGTGGTGTACGCCACGGTGCAGCTGGGCAAGCGGGTCAAATACCTGAAGAAGCTGGAAAACGACAGCACCGCGCGTTTCACCCAGGCGCTGGCGGAAACCCTGGATGCCATTCAGGAAATTCGCGCCGGCAATCGCCAGGGGTTCTTCCTCGGGCGCCTCGGCCAGCGGGCGCAACAGGTGCGCGATTACGCCGTGGCCTCGCAGTGGAAGACCGATGCCTCCAGCCGCGCCAGCGGTCTGTTGTTTCAGTTTGGTATCGACCTGTTTCGCGCGGCGGCCATGCTCACCGTGCTGTTCTCCGACTTGTCGATTGGCCAGATGCTCGCGGTGTTCAGTTACCTGTGGTTTATGATCGGCCCGGTCGAACAGCTGCTCAGTTTGCAATACGCCTACTACGCCGCCGGTGGTGCGCTGACGCGAATCAACGAGCTGCTGGCGCGCAATGACGAGCCACACTACCCGAGCCATATCGACCCGTTTCTGGGGCAGACCACGGTCGGTATCGAGGTGCGCGGCCTGCGTTTTGCCTATCACGACGAGCCGGTGCTCGATGACCTTAATCTGAGCATCGCCCCCGGTGAAAAAGTCGCCATAGTCGGCGCCAGCGGCGGCGGCAAGAGTACCCTGGTACAACTGCTGCTCGGCCTCTACACGCCGCAGGCCGGCACCATCAGCTATGCCGGTGCCACCCAGCAGGCGATTGGCCTGGACACTGTGCGTGAGAACGTCGCGGTGGTGCTGCAACACCCGGCGCTGTTCAACGACACGGTGCGCGCCAACCTGTGCATGGGCCGTGAGCGCAGCGACGAAGCTTGCTGGCGCGCCCTAGAAATCGCCCAGTTGGCGCCGGCCATTCGGGTCTTACCGCAAGGCCTGGACAGCATCGTCGGGCGCTCCGGCGTGCGACTCTCCGGCGGCCAACGGCAACGCTTGGCGATTGCCCGGATGGTCCTGGCCGAACCGAAAGTGGTGATCCTCGACGAGGCCACCTCGGCGCTGGATGCCGCCACCGAATACGCCCTGCACCAGGCGCTTGGGCGTTTCTTGAGTGGCC
>JAURXE010000320.1 GCA_030654635.1 Pseudomonas sp. | reverse complement strand
GCCGTAGGCGGCCATGATGATGGTGGCAATTAGTGCCCGCCGGGTCCATTTCAGCCAGCGGTAGATATCGCCTTCGGCCGGCGGCTGATACAGGGGGAGCACCAGGTGGTTGAGGACCATGCCGGAGAGCGCCAGGGTCATCACGATGATCAAGCCGCTGGCGGCCGAGAGCCCGCCTATGTAGGCGATCAGGGCCAGCAGTTCACTGTTGACGGCAATCCCCAGACCGAGGGCGAAGTATTCCGGATTGGTTGGCGTGCCAAGCTTGAGACCGGCCCAAAGAATCGGCGGCACGGCCAGGCTGAACAGCAGCAAAAACAGCGGGAAGCCCCAGCTGGCGGTGACCATGGCCCGCGGGTTGAGGTTCTCGCTAAAGGCCATGTGGTACATGTGCGGCATGACGATGGCGGAGGCGAAGAACATCAGCAGCAGGGTGCGCCAAGGGCCTTCCTCCAGCGGGGTGCGCAGGGCTTCCAGAGTTTCATGGTTTTGCCTGAGCCAGCTGCTCAGCTCACCGAAGCTGCCAAATACCCCGTAGACCGCATACAGGCCAATGCAGGCCATGGCGACCAGCTTGACCAGCGACTCGAAGGCAATCGCAATCACCAGGCCTTGATGTTTGCCGCGCGCCGCCACGTGGCGCGAGCCAAACAAAATGGTGAACAAAATAATCAGCGCACAAAAACTCAAGGCCACGCGATTTTGCACCGGCTCGTGGGTGAGGATACCGATGGAGTCGGTGACTGCTTGAATCTGCAGCGCCAGCAGCGGTAACACCCCGATCAACATGAAAATGGTGGTCAGGGTGCCGGCCCAGGTGCTGCGAAAGCGAAAGGCAAA
The DNA here is from genome assembly GCA_030654635.1 of Pseudomonas sp. GTDB lineage: Bacteria > Pseudomonadota > Gammaproteobacteria > Pseudomonadales > Pseudomonadaceae > Aquipseudomonas. Next base: position 680 of record JAURXE010000320.1, on the reverse strand, counting down.
CAGGTCGGCCAGTGAGGCCAGTTGATAGGTGCGGGTGATGCGTAGAATCGGATAGAGCAGCACCGGTGCCAGCAAAAAGGCCGCCGAGATCCCCAGGTAAATCGCTAAGAATCCATAGCCATACTGGTAGGCCAGACCGACGGTGCCATAGAAGGCCCAGGCGCTGGCATAGACCCCAAGCGACAGGGTGTAGGTCAGTGGATGGCGAATCACCCAGCGGGCGATCCAGCCACGCTCGGTGATCCAGGCCACGCCAAACAGAATCAATAAATAACCAGCGCTGATCAGGATCAGCTGGCTGAGGTTAAAGCTCGTCAGCATCAGATTGGCTCTGCGAATACAGGTAGATGGCAGTCAGCGGGTTTCGCCGGTACAGGTCAGAGTTCATCGGCATCACGCTGGCTCTGCGAATACAGGTAAAGGGCGGTCACCGATTTTTGCCGGTGCAGGTTAGAGCTCATCGGCATCACGTTGGCTCTGCAAAATAAAGGTCACCACAATCAGAATCAGCCACAACAGGTAGGGGCGATACCAATCACCATTGGCGTCAATCCACCAATCCATGATGGCTGGGGAGAAGAGATAAATTCCCACCACTAGGAGCAGCACCAGTCGGTAGATGTACATGGGCAGTCTCGCGTTGAATATCGGCCCATGGTAGCGGATCGCAACCGGCATAA
>JAURXE010000313.1 GCA_030654635.1 Pseudomonas sp. | reverse complement strand
TCCGGGAAGGCGATGTAGTGGAAGAAGCAGCGGCGCAGGAAGGCGTCCGGTAGCTCTTTTTCGTGGTTGGAGGTGATGATGATGATCGGGCGCTTGATTGCCTTGATGGTCTCGTCGGTCTCGTAAACGTAGAACTCCATCTTGTCGAGTTCTTGCAGCAGGTCATTGGGGAACTCGATGTCGGCTTTGTCGATCTCGTCGATTAGCAGAATCACCCGGTCTTCAGACTCGAAAGCCTCCCAGAGCTTGCCTTTTTTGATGTAGTTGCGCACGTCGTCGACCTTTGCCGAGTCCAGCTGCGAGTCGCGCAGGCGGCTCACGGCGTCGTACTCGTAGAGGCCTTGGTGGTCGATTTGATGTGCCAGGTAATCAGCCGTGCGCCAAAGGATTCGGCCAGTTGCTCGGCCAGCATGGTTTTGCCGGTGCCGGGCTCGCCTTTCACCAGGAGCGGACGCTCCAGGGTTATGGCGGCGTTGACCGCCAGCTTGAGGTCGTCGGTGGCGACGTATGACTGAGTACCTTCAAATTTCATCTGGATCATCCTCAAGCGACAGGCCGCGAGCACGAAACTCAGCGGTATAGTAATTACAAAAGCCGACTATAACGCGGCAACCGGGGGGCTGTGAACGCTGGCGCAGCATTCAGTCACTGAATGACACTCGCGTACTTACTGGTTTACTGACTGGACTCGGCTCGGCCAGCCCCCTAGGCTTGTCCTATTAAGTCGTGCGGATCTCGGCGGGTGTGCAAGCTCGCAGAGTTTGGCAAGGCCGAACTACCACTCACGCAGAAGGAGTCCGTCATGAGTCGCATTTTTGCAGATAACGCCCAAAGCATCGGCAATACCCCCCTGGTGCGGATCAACCGCCTGGGGCCGGCCGGGGTCACCATTTTGGCCAAGATCGAGGGGCGTAACCCGGCCTATTCGGTCAAGTGCCGGATCGGCGCCAGCATGATCTGGGATGCCGAAGAGCGCGGCGTACTTAAACCGGGCATGACTATCGTCGAGCCGACCTCGGGCAATACCGGCATCGGCCTGGCATTTGTTGCCGCCGCCAAGGGCTATAAGTTGCTGCTGACCATGCCGGCCTCCATGAGCCTGGAGCGGCGCAAGGTGCTTAAGGGTCTGGGCGCTGAACTGGTGCTGACCGAGCCGGCCAAAGGCATGAAAGGCGCAATTGAGAAAGCCACGGAAATCGCCAGCAGCGACCCGGCCAAATACTTTTTGCCGCAGCAGTTCGAGAATCCGGCGAATCCGGCTATTCACGAGAGCACCACGGGGCCAGAGATCTGGAATGACACCGATGGCGCTGTGGATGTGCTGGTGGCGGGTGTTGGCACCGGCGGCACCATCACTGGCGTCTCCCGCTACATCAAGGGCGTGCAGGGCAAGGCGATTGTTTCGGTGGCGGTTGAACCAGTCAGCTCGCCGGTGATTAGCCAGGCCTTGGCGGGTGCGGAGATCAAGCCTGCCCCGCACAAGATTCAGGGTATTGGCGCAGGCTTTGTGCCGAAAAACCTCGACCTGAGTATTATCGACCGGGTTGAGCTGGTCACCGATGATGAGTCCAAGGCGATGGCTTTGCGTTTAATGCGCGAAGAGGGGATTCTCTGCGGGATTTCCTGTGGCGCGGCCATGGCGGCAGCGGTGCGTATCGCGGCCGAACCGGCCATGCAGGGCAAAACCATCGTGGTGATCTTGCCGGATTCTGGCGAGCGTTACCTGTCGAGCATGCTGTTCGACGGGCTGTTTAGTGAACAGGAACTGGTTCAGTGAGAAAAGTACTTCTAAGTGGACTGGCCGTGCTGTTCAGCGGCGCGCTGCAGGCAGCGGCAACCGATGATTATTTGGCCGGGTTAAAGGCGTTAGATAAAAACCAGCTCAACGAGGCGAAATACTTGCTGGAGCAGGCGGCCATCGCCGGCATGCCGGAGGCGCAGTTTCGTCTGGGCGAGCTGTTGCCCGGTCAGGACGGCGAGCGTTGGCTGCGGGCGGCGGTACGCCAGGGCTCCATAGTGGCGGCCAACTCCTTGGCTCAGCGTTATTACGACGACACCCGTTACCGGCGTGCGGCGCAGTGCTGGCTGTACTCGGCCAAGCAGGGTAACAGCCAGGCGCAGTCACGGCTCGGCGCCTTGCAGGTAATAGGTTATGGCTTGCCGAAAGATCCGGTGCAGGCCTACGCCTGGCTGAACCTGGCGGCCAGCGCCGGTGACGCCGATGTGGTTGAGCTGCGCGACACCCTGATCGAGCAACTGGGCAAAGACCGGCAAATGGCCGGTGAAGCCTTGTCGCGCGATTTGCTGGAACACCCGCCGACGCTGCCCGGCGAGCCACCCTGCGGCGAATAACGGATTAGCTGTATAGCGCCGTCCAGAGCTAACGTTGGGCGGCGCGTGGCTCCAGTGCAACGCTGGGCTTGAGCACCAGATACACCGCCAGCACGATCAGCGAACCGCCATACAGATAGGCCCAGGACAGCGGCTCATCGAGCAGCAACACGCCCCAGAGCACGCCAAACGGTGGAATCAAAAAGGTCACCGCCATGGATTTCAGCGGGCCAATGGCGCTGAGCAGCTGGAAATACAGCACATAGGCGAACGCCGTACAGCCCAGTCCCAAGCCCAGCAGCGCCAACCAGACGTTAAGTCCGCCCCAGCTGGCCGGTGGCTGGGTGGCGACCGAGTAGGCGAACAACGGCAACAGCAGCAAGGTGGCGCCGAGCATGCTGCCGAAGGTGGCAAGGCGGCTGTCCAAACCGCCTTGCTGATCCAGCCAGCGACGCGCCAGAAAGCCGGCAAAACCATAGCAGGCGGTCGCCAGCAGGCAGGCCAGGGCGCCCCAGAGCAGCTCTAGGCTAAAGGCCAGCGGCCCGGTGCGGGTCAGCAGGGCGACGCCGAACAAGCCGAGAAACACCCCGAGGCCTTTGTTGAGGGTCATGACTTCGGCAAAAAACAGCGTGCCAATCAAGGCGCCCATCAGCGGCGTGGTCGCGTTGAATATCGCCGAATAACCGGCCGGCAATACCAGCGCGGCAAGGCAATAAAGGATCGAGGGGAAGCCTGAGTTGATCAGCCCGAGCAGCAGGCAGTGTTTGAATTTGCCGCGAAAATCCAGCTTGACCCGCAGCAGCATCAGCAGGGCGAACAAGCCAAGGCCGGCCAAGAGCACCCGGAAAAAAGCACTGGGTACCGCGCCCAGCACTGGCGCGACCATGCGCATAAACAAAAAGCTGGCGCCCCAGATGGCCGCGAGGCTGATCAGGCGCAGGGAATTGATGGCGTTCACGGGGCAGGCTCGCAGGAGGAGGGCTGCGCATTGTTGGTGGCGGGCGGGGTTAAGGCAATCGGCAATCGACAGTGAAGGTGAGGCTGGCCGCTGAGTGTTAAGCAGAGGCCAGTTTTTTTGGCTATGTATCTGTTAGCTGTCGCGGGTCGATTCTGTAGGGCGGGCTGCAGCCAACCCTACGTTTTGCCATCAACACTTAACGGGTACAGAGTCCTTGTTGCTTAGAACGTCTTGCTGGCGCTGGCCACCAGGGTGGCGCTGCAGACGTCGTCGTAACCCATAAAATTCATGCACTCGGCTTTCGACAGGTCGGTGTCGATATAGCTCAGG
>JAURXE010000312.1 GCA_030654635.1 Pseudomonas sp. | reverse complement strand
GCGGCTAAATTTGTCCGCGCGATTGCTCTTGCTAGATGGTTTGGGTGCGGCCGCTGCTGGCCATTTGATAGGCCGTTTCCAGCGCCACTCGCAGGCTGCCGGTGTCGATTTTGCCGGAGCCTGCCAGGTCCAGCGCCGTGCCGTGATCGACTGAGGTGCGGATGATCGGCAAGCCCAGGGTGATATTCACCGCCGCACCGAAACCCTTGTACTTAAGGACTGGCAGACCTTGGTCGTGATACATCGCCAGCACCGCATCGCAGTGTTCGAGGTACTTGGGGGTGAACAGGGTGTCGGCTGGCAGCGGGCCGATCAGGTTCAGGCCTTCGCTGCGTAGGCGGGCCAGGCAGGGCTCGATGATATCCAGCTCTTCGCGTCCCATATGGCCGCCTTCGCCGGCATGCGGATTGAGTCCGCAAACCAGAATACGCGGCTGGGCTATGCCAAATTTGTTGACCAGATCCGCATGCAGAATCCGGCTAACCCGCGCTAATCGCTCGTCGGTAATGGCATCCGCCACCGCGCGCAACGGCAGGTGAGTGGTCACCAGCGCCACGCGCAGGCCGTGGGTAGCGAGCATCATCACCACTTGTTCGGTGTGAGTCAGATCGGCCAGAAACTCGGTGTGTCCGGAGAAGGCGATGCCGGCTTGATTGATCACGCCCTTGTGTACCGGGGCGGTGATCATTGCGGAAAAATCGCCGTTGACGCAGCCGTGGGCGGCGCGCTCCAGTGTTTCGAGCACGTAAGCGGCATTGGCAGGATCGAGTTGGCCAGCGGTTACCGGGGCCTGCAGCGGCGTGTCCCAGACATACAGGCTGCCGGCTGCGGCGGGCTGTGTGGGCCAGGTGGCCGGGCTGACCGGCAGTAGCTGCACGCTAAGCTTGAGCTGGCTGGCGCGGGCGGCCAGCAGTTCGAGGCTGGCAATGGCGATCAGGGGGTGCGGTTGCGGCTGTGCGGCGAGCAGCAGGCACAGGTCTGGACCTATGCCGGCGGGCTCGCCTGGAGTCAGGGCAAAAAGCGCTGGCTTCACAGCTTGGTTTCTACGTAGGCCTCGTCACGGATTTGCCGTAACCAGGTTTGCAGCTCTTCTTCGTACTTACGGTTGCGCAGCACGTTAAGGGCTTGCTGCTTGCGAAACTCCTCGCTGCCATCAGTCGCGCGGCGGCCGATGACTTGCAGTACGTGCCAGCCGTAGCTGGTTTTGAAGGGTTTGGAGGTTTCGCCGCTCTCGGTCTTGGCCATTACCGCGCGGAACTCTGGCACCAGGGCGCTCGGGTCGATCCAGTTGAGGTCGCCGCCATTCAGCGCGGTGCCCGGATCTTCGGAGAAGTCTTTCGCCAGTTCGCTGAAGTCCTCGCCGGCGATTACACGATCGTAGATACGTTCGGCCAGGCGCTTGGTTTCTTGTTCACTGCGAATTTCGCTGGGCTTGATCAGGATGTGCCGTACGTGCACTTCGTCGCGCACCTGGCTGTCGCCACCGCGTTTCTCCAGCAGTTTGAGCAGCACGAAACCACCGGGGGTGCGGATCGGCTGGCTGACTTCGCCTGGCGTCATGGCACCAATCATGGCGTCGAAGGGAGCAGGCAATTGCGCGGCTTTACGCCAGCCCATGTCGCCACCTTCGAGGGCGGTTTCACTGGCCGAACTGGCAATCGCCAGCTGAGCAAAGTCGGCGCCTTGCTGCAGTTGCTGGTAAAGCTCTTTGGCGCGCCGGTCGGCGGCCTGAATCTCGCTGGATGAGGCGCCATCGGCGACGCGCACCTGAATATTGGCCAGGTGATATTCGACCGACAGTTGCAACTTGCCGCTTTCGGAGGCGAGGAAGTTGGCTATTTCCTGATCGCTGACTTGGATGCGCTCGGCCACGCGGCGCTGCCGCACACGGCTGATGACCATCTCGCGACGGATCTGCTCACGGGCATCTTCATAGGACAGTCCGTCGCGCTCAAGGGCACCACGGAACTGTTCGAGGGTCATGTTGTTGCGCTGGGCAATGGTGCCGACGGCTTGGTTGAGTTCTTCGTCAGTGATGCGAATGCCCGAACGATCGCCCATTTGCAGCTGGATGTTCTCGATGATCAAGCGCTCCAGCACTTGCTGGTCGAGTACGTGCTCAGGCGGCAGGGTGTCGCCACGCTTGGCGATGGTTTGCTGAACCTCGCGCACACGCTGATTGAGTTGGCTTTGCATCACCACGTCGGTGTCGACGATCGCCACTACGCGGTCAATTTGCCGTACTTCGGCCTGCGCCGTAGTACCGAGAAACACTGCGCTAAGCAGCAGCGGGCGCAGACAATCAGAAAGCTTGATCTTCACGTTCACGATAACCTTGAATGCCTTGGTCGAGGAAAGACTCTGTCTTGTTGCCGACAACGCCGCCAAGACCTTTGAGGATGATTTGCAGGAAGATTCCGCGATCGGCTTGTTCATTCTGGCTCGGCGAGAGGCTGACCTCGTCATTGGCGACCCAGTAACGGTTGATCAGACGCAACTTCCAGCAGCAACTGTCATATTCAAAGCCACCAAAGGCTTCGAGGGTGCGGTTCTGGTTGTAGTCAAACTGCCAGCGGGCAATGGCATTCCACTGCGGCACCATCGGCCAGATAGTGGAGAAGTCGTGTTGACTGATCTTGTAGTAATCCTTGATCACTTCACCGGTCACCGGATCAGTGTAGTTGCCGCCCTGTTGCCATTGGCCGGTGTCAGAGTTGTAGACCACGGTGTCATTGCTGTAGCGATAGCCGAGGTTAACCACCTTGTTGGGGTTGTTTTCTGGCTGGTAGTGGAACATGGCGCTGCCGGAGCGGGTGCTGTTGGTGTTGTCGTCGTAATTGAGGTCAGACGACAAGCGCCAGTCGCGGTTAAAGCGATACAGGTGTTCCAGAGCATAGGGCGAGGTCGATGACTTCGCGTCTTCGCGGGTCTGGTAGTCGATGCCTGGCATATGCACCTTGCGATCGGCGAAGTAAGCGGCTTTGCCGGCGCTAAAGGACTGCCGTTCGAAACCGTTCGGCTCTATCCAGCGGTTGGTTGCGCCCAGGGACAGTTTGTTTTCGTCGCCGATGCGATCGCGGCCGCTGAAGCGGTTGTCGCGAAACAGCGAGGAGTAATTGAAGCGGTTTTCGCTGCTGTCGAAGATTGGAATCTCGGTCTGGTCTTTCTCTGGTACGTAGAGATAGTACAGACGCGGCTCCAGGGTCTGGCGATAGTCTTTGCCGAACAGCTGGGTGTCGCGGTCGAAGTACAGGCCGCTGTCGACGCTGTAAATAGGTACGCCGCGATCCGGTGCGTCATTGAAGGACTGGTTCTGTGCGAGCAGATCAGCCTTGCCCTGACCGTCCAGGCTCAGGTCGTAGTCGGTGTAGCTGTATTTGACGGCGGGCTTGATAAAGCCTTGGGTCCAGTCCATTGGCAGGCTGACGCCGGGCTGCAGATAAGTCCGGTCACCATTGGCGCGGGCGATACCGCTGATCTTCTCGTCAGGCCAAGGCGTGGTTGAAACGCCATCTTCGTCGGTGTAATTGCCTTTGCGCAGGTCGCGATCGAAGCGCGCCAGCTCGGTGGCATAGCTCAGC
>JAURXE010000304.1 GCA_030654635.1 Pseudomonas sp. | reverse complement strand
CCTGAGGCAAGTTCCCGGGGTGCTCAGCGCCAGCGTCAACCTGCTGGCCGAGCGCGTGCAGGTACAAGGCCAGGGCATCGACGCCAGCACCTTGATCAGCGCCATTACCAGCGCCGGCTACAGCGTACCCAGCCACAACCTGGAGCTGCGCATCAGCCGCATGACCTGCGCCAGTTGCGCCGGCCGCGTCGAGCGCGCACTGGCCAAGGTGGCCGGCGTCGCGAGCGTGGCAGTCAATCTGGCCAGCGAGCGGGCGCACCTACAGCTAATCGGCGAAGTCAGCAGTGCGGCGCTAATCGCGGCAGTCGAAGCCGCTGGTTATCAGGCCGCACTAATTGCCCCCGACGCACCATCAATCGCCGCCGACCCGCACGCTTTGCGCCGCGAGCGCTGGCGTCTGTTGCTGGCCATCGCCCTGGCGCTGCCCTTGCTGCTGCCAATGTTGCTGGAGCCTTTGGGCGTGCACTGGATGCTGCCGGCCTGGCTGCAGTTTGCCCTGGCCAGCCCGGTGCAATTTATCCTCGGCGCACGCTTTTACCGGGCCGCTTACCGTGCCCTGCGCGCAGGCAGCGCCAATATGGATGTGCTGGTCGCACTCGGCACCAGCGCAGGTTACGGCCTAAGTATTTATCTGTGGTGGATCACCCCGGCCGGCGGCATGCCCCATCTGTACTTTGAAGCCTCGGCGGTGGTGATTGCCCTGGTGCTGCTCGGCAAATACCTCGAAAGCCGCGCCAAGCGCCAGACCAGCAGCGCCCTGCGCGCCTTGGAGGCGTTGCGTCCGGAGTTTGCCACCCGCCAACGCGACGGCCATGAGGAGCAAGTGGCGATCAGCGCCCTGCAGCTCAATGAGCTAATAGTGGTCAAACCCGGCGAGCGTTTCGCGGTCGATGGCACAGTGCTGGAAGGCTCAAGTCATGCCGATGAAGCCTTGCTCAGCGGCGAAAGCCTGCCGGTGGCCAAGCAGCCCGGCGACGCCGTCAGCACCGGCGCCATCAACGGCGAAGGACGTTTGCTGATCCGCATCGGCGCGCTGGGTGGCGAAACCCAGCTGGCGCAAATTATCCAGCTGATGGAAAACGCCCAGGCCGGCAAGGCACCGATCCAGAAACTGGTCGACCGGGTCAGCCAGGTGTTTGTCCCAGTGGTGCTCGGCATCGCCCTGCTGACCCTGCTCGGCTGGCTGCTGCAAGGCGCCGGCCTTGAAGTGGCGCTGCTGAATGCCGTCTCGGTGCTGGTGATCGCCTGCCCCTGCGCGCTGGGCTTGGCCACCCCGACGGCGATCATGGTCGGCACCGGCGTCGCCGCCCGGCATGGCATTTTGATCAAGGACGCCGAGGCGCTGGAAATCGCCCAACACGTCCGCCATGTGGTGTTCGACAAAACCGGCACCCTGACTTCGGGCCAGCCACAAGTCGTACACCTGCAGGCCCTCGACGGTGACGAAGCCGGCCTGTTGCAACTGGCCGGCAGCCTGCAACAAGGCAGCGAACACCCGCTGGCACATGCGGTATTAGCCGCCTGCAGTGCCCGCAAACTAAACCTCAGCGCCGTCACCGAGAGCCAGGCGCTACCGGGCAAAGGCACCCAAGCCAAGTTGCAGCAACGGCAACTGGCCCTAGGCAATCAACGCCTGCTCAGCGAGCACGCGCTGGCACCCGGCGCCTTGGCCGCCAGCGCCAGCGCGTGGGAGGCCGAGGGTCGCAGCCTGGCCTGGTTGCTGGAGCTGGCACCGCAGCCGCGAGTGCTCGGCCTGCTGGCGTTTGGCGACAGCCTGAAACCCGGTGCCCGCGCCGCCATCGCGCAACTGCAGCAGCTGGGCATCCAGTGCCACCTGCTCAGCGGCGACAACCTGGGCAGCGTCAACGCGGTGGCCGATTCGCTGCAGATCGATGATCGCCAGGCCAATGTGTTGCCCGCCGACAAGCTCGCGCGCATTCACGCCCTCAAGCAAATCGCCCGCGAGCAACAAGGTCGGGTGGCGATGATCGGCGACGGCATCAACGACGCACCGGCGCTGGCCGCCGCCGACATCGGCATCGCCATGGGCGGCGGCACCGACGTGGCCATGCACGCCGCCGGCATTACCCTGCTGCGCGGTGATCCACAGTTGGTGCCGGCGGCGCTGGCCATCTGTCGGCAGACTTACCATAAAATCCGCCAGAACCTGTTCTGGGCCTTCGTCTACAACCTGATAGGCCTGCCGCTGGCCGCTTTCGGCCTGCTCAACCCAGTGCTGGCCGGCGCGGCCATGGCCCTGTCGAGCGTCAGCGTGGTGAGCAATGCGCTCTTACTAAAACGCTGGAAGGCAAAACTACCCGAGGATAAGCAATGAATATCGGTGCGGCCGCCAAGGCCAGCGGCCTGTCAGCGAAGATGATTCGCTACTACGAGTCGATTGGCCTGCTACAGGCGGCCGGGCGTAGCGCCAATGGTTATCGCCACTACAACCCGCAAGACCTGCAGCAACTGAGTTTTATCAAACGCGCCCGGTTGCTGGGTTTTACCCTGGAGGAAGTCGGCAAACTGCTGGCCTTGTGGCAAGACGGCCAACGCGCCAGCAGCGACGTAAAAGCCTTGGCCAGCGAACATATCAGCGAGCTGAATCAGAAGATCGCCGAGCTGATCGGCCTGCGCGACAGCCTGCAAGAGTTGGTGCACAGCTGTCACGGTGACGAGCGCCCGGACTGCCCGATCCTCAAGGAACTGGCAACCGGTTGCTGAACCGCTGATCCGGACGCCGACGGCCATGCCCCCCAGCGCAGCCAACAGCCTTAAGCCAATGCCTTAGTGCTGGCCCGCGCCGTTTCGCCCGCTCAAGCGCAGGCCTTATGGGCTGAAGTATTTCTCCCGCACGGCGGCCACCGCGGCAGCCCTGAGCATGTCGATAAACAGCCGTTCGACATCGCTGAGCAATAGGTTTTCCGGGGTGACCAGGTACACCTCATTGACCGGCAGATTCTCATAGGGCGGCAGCTGAAAGAGGATGTTCTGCTTGACGAAGGGTTTGGCCCCCTCGACCGTCAGGGCACCGAAGCCGAGGCCGGCCAGGATCAAGCGGCGCACCTCCTCTTCGTTCGATGACACCGCCACCAGCCGGCCCCAGAATTGCTGCTCGGCGCGCACCGAACTGACCGCGCTCAGCCCCTCACCCGGTTGATCGCTTTCAAAGGAGACATAAGACAGACCGCGCAAATCCGCGGCCGTCAGGTCGGCACGGCCAAACAAAGGGTGCCGAGGGCCGCAGTAGAAAGCCATCTGCTCATAGCCGAGCAAATCAAAATGCAA
>JAURXE010000301.1 GCA_030654635.1 Pseudomonas sp. | reverse complement strand
AACCGAGCGCACTGGGCGCACTGCAGCAGCAGTTGTTCGATGAACTCGAAAGCCTGAATGCCGACGATCAAGCCACCGAACGCCTGACCGAGGAACTGGCCGCTTACGCCCGTCACTACCAGGAAAAAGCCAGCGAACTCAGCCAGCTGCGGCATGCCGCCGCCTCTTTACTGGCCGCCGCCGTAGATGCCGAAATCCAGCGACTGTGCATGCCCGGCGGACGCTTCAATATTGAATTGCGCAGCACCAGCGCTACTGAGCCGCACCCCCAAGGCCTCGAGCAGGTGGAGTTACTGGTCAGCGCCAACCCCGGCCTGCCGCTCAAGGCCCTGGCCAAAGTCGCCTCCGGTGGTGAACTGTCACGCATCAGTCTGGCGATTCAGGTGATCACTGCGCAAACCTCACGGGTGCCCACTCTGGTCTTCGATGAAGTGGACGTTGGCATCGGCGGCCCTACCGCCGAGGTGGTCGGGCAACTGCTGCGGCGCCTCGGCGAACGCGGCCAGGTACTCACAGTCACCCACCTACCCCAGGTGGCCGCCCAAGGCCATCACCATCTATTTGTGCACAAGGCGCGCGGCAGCGATGCCACCCATACGGCCGTCGCGCACTTGGCGAGCGAACAGCGAGTCGAAGAGATCGCCCGCATGCTAGGCGGCGTCGACCTCACCGACGAGTCGCTGGCACACGCGCGAAAAATGGTCAGCACCGCGCAAGGCTGAGTTTCAACAACGCCAGAACGCACAAAGGCGACCCTAAGGTCGCCTTTGTGCATTCTGGCGTTACGCTTACTTTTTCTTGCGTACGTAGAGCACCAGATTGTGGTCGACCAACTCAAAACCGTGCTCACTGACGATCTCTTTTTGGCGTTTTTCAATCTCGGCGTCAATGAACTCGATGACCTCACCAGTCTCAACACAAACCATATGGTCGTGGTGCCCACCGTCAGCCAACTCGAATACCGCATGACCACCATCAAAGTTGTGACGCACCACTAAACCGGCGGCCTCAAACTGGGTCAGAACGCGATAAACCGTGGCCAGGCCAACGTCCTCACCGGACTCCATCAGCGCCTTGTAAACCTCTTCTGCGCTCATATGTCGGCGCTCGGCCGAATCAAGCATCTGCAGAATTTTGACCCGCGGCAGGGTCACTTTCAGGCCAACTTTGCGTAGCTCGCTATTTTCAACCATGGTCAGCTTTCTCACGGATGCTGCTTCGCAGCTTCCTTTAATGCAGGTATGATCGGGGTTAAGTTTACCCAGCCAAGATAGTGGAAGTCGCCCACCGATGCAAAACACCAAGCTCCTGCTGACCAGCCTGACCCTTGCAGGGTTGTTCGCACTCGCCGGCTGTTCGTTCCCCGGTGTTTATAAACTCGACATTCAACAAGGCAACGTCGTTACGCAGGACATGATAGACCAGTTGAAGCCTGGAATGACCAGACGACAAGTGCGGTTTATCATGGGCAACGCCCTGATCAGCGACACCTTCCACCCCAACCGCCTCGATTACATTTACACCTTGCAGCCCGGCGGCGGTCAGCGCCAACAAGAACACGCCAGCATCCTCTTTAATGATGACGATCAGCTGATCGGTCTGGCCGGCGACTTCATGCCTGGCGTCAGCCGCGATGAAGCCATTCTTGGCCAGGAAGCCGGCAGCACGCCGAGCAGCCAACCAAAGCCTGCGACCGAAACCCAAGAAGCGCCACCTGCACCAGGCTCCTTGCTGGAGAAGATCCAGGGCGAAGTCGACAACGTCGAGACCACTCCAGTGCCCAGCCCAGAACCCCTGGAAAGCGCACCGCAGTAAGCCCCGCAAAACTAAAAAGCCCGGAAGTCCGGGCTTTTTTATGCGCGCAAGAAACTGCCGCTAATCGCCCAAGGCCTTGGCTCTCGCGGCCTTTTCGGCGCGCTGTTTACGCACCTCTTTGGGGTCAACCAACAGCGGCCGGTAAATCTCGATGCGCTCCCCCTCAAGCAGCACCCGCTCCTGCGGTTGACTCACCGCCTTGCCAAAAATCCCCAGCGGGCAGCTGGATAAATCCAGCCCGGGGAAATACCCATCCATACCGGACATCAGTACTGCCTGACGCACAGTGGTGCCGCAAGGTACTTGTAGACGCAATAGCTTTTGCCGATCCGCGAGGGCATAAGCCACTTCGATACCGATACTCGGCTTATCCATAGAGCTGTTTCACCCGTTGGCAAAACGCGTCGACCAGGGTGTTTGAAGCCTGATTGAACAAGGGCCCCAGGGTTGCCCGCACCAAAGGCCCTGCATAATCAAAAGCCAAGTCCAAGCTGATCTTGCAGGCACTGGCACCCAGCGCCTTAAACTCCCAGACCCCGTGCAGCTGACTAAAAGGTCCCTCTTCGAGATTCATCTCAATTCGCTGACCGCTAAGCAGCTGATTGCGCGTGACGAAGCGCTGACTCAGCCCGCCCTTGGCAACCACCAGCCGAGCGAGCATCTGCACCTCGCTGACCTCCAGCACCTCAGTCGCCGAGCACCAAGGCAGAAACTCCGGGTAACGGGCAACATCGTTGACGAGGTCATACAAGGTCTGCGCCGGATATGGCAGCAAAGCAGAGCGCAGAATACGAGTGGTCATGCCGGTCTCACTTAGACAATGAGGTAACAAATACGCCGACGAAGACAACAAAGCCCCACCGGCAAAATAAAATTTCAATCTGACGCCCAACACTGCAGCGATAAAGGTCCAGCAACAACATTATGGCGCACGCATTGTCCGGGTTTCCGCTCACCCCCTCAAGCAGCCACCTTCGCCGTAGCCGTCTTGGCCGCGACTGCTTATAATGCGCCACTATGGCCAAGCAAAAGAAACAGTCTCAGGGCAGCATTGCCCAAAACAAGAAAGCCCGTCACGACTACTTCATCGAACATAAATTCGAAGCAGGTCTGGTGTTGTCTGGCTGGGAAGTCAAAAGCCTGCGCGCTGGCAAAGCCCAGCTAGTCGACAGTTATGTGCTGCTGAAAAATGGCGAGGCCTGGTTGATTGGCTGTCATATCGCACCACTGACCGCCGCCTGCACCCACGTAATTGCTGACCCGTTGCGCACCCGCAAGTTGCTGCTGAACAAGCGCGAGCTGGAAAAACTGATCAACGCCGTGCAGCAAAAAGGCTACGCCTGCGTCGCCCTGGCGATCTACTGGAAGGCCCACCTGATCAAGTGCGAAATCGGCCTTGGTAAAGGTAAAAAAGAGTACGACAAGCGCAACACCGAGAAAGAACGCGACTCCGATCGCGAGCTGCATCGGGCCGTGCGCAACAAGGGCAAGGAAGACTGATACGGCCGCGCACCCAGCGCAGCCGTTCGACCCTAAGCCGTTACAAGCCCTGCCGCCGCTGTGCCCGCGCGGTGCGCTGGGCCTCCTGACCGACTTCAGCCAGCACCTCCTGCACATAGTCGATATGCCGGTTCGATACCTGCCGCGCTAACTCCGCCTGACCACCCATAATCGCCGCGTATAACTCGCCGTGTTGCTGCATTAGCATCTCGCGAGTTTCACTTCGCTGGGCGTACATGCCACCGATGTTGGTCAGCACATTGCGCTTGAGCAGATCAAACAACGCCCGAATGGTGTGCAGCAGCACGGCGTTATGACTAGCCTCGGCAATCGCCAGATGAAAGCGCGCATCCGCCGCGCCCTCCTGCGCCCGGGTGACCTTATCGACCGCGGCATAACACTGCTGCAACTGCTCGAAGGCCTCGCGCAAACGCTCACGGTCCAGTTCAGTGGCCCGCTGCGCCGCATAGAAGGCGCAAGAGCCTTCCAGCGTATGACGAAACTCCAGCAGATCGCGCTGTGCCTCTGGACTGTTCTCCAGCAAATGCAGCAAGGGATCGCTAAAGGTCGCTCCCAACCACTCGGCCACGTAATTGCCACCGCCCTGACGACTGACCAGCAAGCCTTTGGCCACCAACTTCTGAATCGCCTCACGCAACGACGGCCGCGACACACCGAAGCGCTCCGCCAACACCCGCTCCGCTGGCAAGCGCTCCCCGGTCTGCAGCGAACCCTCAAGAATCAGCGCTTCGAGTTGACTGACGATGTCATCCGACAAACGGCGCGGTTGCACCTGACCAAAGCCCATAAATCCCCCTAACTGCATGACACCGCGTTTAGTTCGCGCTTAAGCGGCCTTTCTCATCAATGCCGCCCAGCCTAACCAGCCGACAAAAGCCTCACAAGGACAGCGCGGCATACCCACCCTAGACCAAAGTCGTAGTGCGACAAATTGACAGGCAACAACTGTCCTTTTACTCTGAGCAGGCAGTTTTGTAAATTGGTATTACCAATTTATTCCGGTAAGCGTCACAAGGCCTGCCAATCGCCTTAGCGTTTACACCCAGGCACTCCAACAACAATTAGGGGCCACCCCATCATGCAAACCTGGCAACAGCTCTACACCCCACTCGGCAGCCTCGGCTGGTCGGCGCTGGCGGCACTGATTCCGATCGTATTCTTCTTCCTCGCCCTGGCGGTATTTCGCCTCAAGGGTCACGTCGCCGGCAGCATCACCTTGGCACTGTCGATTGCCGTGGCGATTTTTGCCTTCCAGATGCCCGCCGACATGGCCTTCGCGGCCGCCGGTTATGGCTTCGCCTACGGTTTGTGGCCGATTGCCTGGATCATAGTCGCAGCCGTGTTTCTCTATAAGCTGACGGTCAAGAGCGGCCAGTTCGAAGTAATCCGCAGCTCGGTGCTGTCGATCACCGATGACCAGCGCCTGCAAGTGCTGCTGATCGGCTTCGCCTTCGGCGCCTTCCTCGAAGGTGCGGCCGGCTTCGGCGCTCCGGTGGCGATCACCGCCGCCTTGCTGGTCGGCCTAGGCTTCAACCCGTTGTATGCCGCCGGCCTGTGCCTGATTGCCAACACCGCCCCGGTGGCCTTCGGCGCCCTCGGCATCCCGATCACCGTGGCCGGCCAGGTAACCGGCATCGACCCGTTCAAGATCGGCGCCATGGCCGGTCGTCAGCTGCCGTTTCTGGCGGTGCTGGTGCCCTTCTGGCTGGTGGCGATGATGGATGGCTGGCGCGGCATCAAAGAAACCTGGCCGGCGGCACTGGTGGCCGGTGTCAGTTTCTCCATCACCCAATACCTCACATCCAACTTCATCGGCCCAGAACTGCCGGACATCACCTCGGCCCTGGTCAGCCTGATCTCCTTGACGCTGTTCCTCCAGGTCTGGCAACCGGCGCGCGCCGCCAAGGCCGCAGTGGCCGGCGTGAGCTCTGCAGTAGTGGCATTCGGCGGCGGTTTCGGTGGTCCCCGCGGTACCACGCCGTCGCCGTACAGCTTCGGGCAAATCCTCAAAGCCTGGTCACCCTTCCTGATCCTCACCGTACTGGTGACCATCTGGACCCTGAAACCCTTCAAGGCGCTGTTCGCCGTCGGCGGCGTGCTGGAAAACTGGGTGCTGTACTTCGCCATCCCGCACCTGGACCAGCTGGTGATCAAGGTCGCGCCGATTGTCGCCAACCCGACCGCCATTGCCGCCATCTACAAACTGGACCCGGTATCGGCCACCGGCACGGCGATTTTCTTCGCCGCGTTGATCTCGATGCTGGTACTGCGGATCGATTTTAAAACTGGTCTGACCACTCTGCGCGATACTCTGCTTGAGTTGAAATTGCCGATTTTGTCGATTGGCATGGTGCTGGCTTTCGCCTTCGTCACTAACTACTCGGGAATGTCTTCGACACTGGCGCTGGTACTGGCCGGCACCGGCGTGGCCTTCCCATTCTTCTCGCCGTTCCTCGGCTGGCTCGGGGTGTTTCTGACCGGTTCGGACACTTCGTCCAACGCCCTGTTCAGCTCGCTGCAAGCCACCACGGCGCACCAGATCGGGGTCGACCCGACCTTGCTGGTGGCGGCCAATACCAGCGGCGGCGTG
>JAURXE010000297.1 GCA_030654635.1 Pseudomonas sp. | reverse complement strand
CCCATAAAACTGGCTGAGCGCATCGTTAAGCCGCTGCTGCTGGGTGCTATTAAATAATGCGCCCTGGGCCGGATCCAAGTGCAGCGACCAATGATCGCCATCCACCGCCACTAGGCTGCAGTTACCGGCGATACTGCCAGTCAAACCACTGAGGCCCAACTGCGGGAACAGCTCCAGCCACTGCGCCGCCAAGCCGGTGGCCGGCATGGCCGCAGGCAAGACCTGCGTGGCTAGCAGCTCGGCCGGTTCGCTTGCTTCATCAGGCAGCGCCTCAAGGTAGGCGTAGGCGACATCGGTATCGATGACATCGTCCTCGGCATCCTCATCTTCGTCCTCGACGTCATCGCGAGGAGACGGCATCGGAGCTGCAACTGGAGCTGCCATCTGAACAACAGCCGGTGCTTCAGTTGCGTGCGCAGGAGCCTGATAAGTTGCGACGGGCTCAGGGGCACTAACCGACAAAGCGGTTACCTGTGGCTCATTCCACGGCAGATCAATCTCGACCATTGCCACTGGTGCGGGCTCGACCGGCAAAGGCGCTACCACGACTGCAGACTCAACCGGCAACGGCGCGACTGACTGAGCCTCGGCAACCACCATGGGCGCGGGCTCCGGCAACACTGGCGCCGCTGCGACTACAGGAACTGGCGGCGGCGCTGCGGGCAGAACAACGGCGGCCACTGGCTGGGGTTGCGGATCAGCACTGGCCGGGCTGATCCCCAAGGGCTTTAGCGCAACCTGAGGCGGTGGACCGCTGCCAGCCGGGCGAAACGCCAACATGCGCAGCAACACCATCTCAAAACCGCTGCGCGGCTCTGGCGCCAGCGGCAAGTCGCGTCGGCCGATCAGGCCCATCTGGTAGTAAAACTGTACATCTTCGGCCGGTAACGCCTGGGCCAGTGCCAGCACTCGATCCCGGTCGCCCTGGCCGTTATCCACCGCCTCAGGCAAGGCTTGAGCGATGGCCACGCGGTGCAGCACATTGAGAATTTCGGCCAGTACACCGGCCCAGTCAGGGCCCTGCTCGGCCAGATGGCGCACGGCTTCGATCAGCCCGCGCGCATCACCCTCCAGCAACGCCTGCAACACGCCATAGACCTGACCATGATCGAGAGTACCAAGCATCGCCCGCACATCGGCGGCCAACACCTTGCCCTCACCAAAGGCAATCGCCTGATCGGTCAGGCTCATGGCGTCGCGCATCGAGCCATCGGCGGCGCGGCCAAGCAGCCACAACGCATCAACCTCGAATGGCACCTGTTCAACGCCCAGCACATGGGTCAAGTGCTCAACCACCCGCTCCGGCGGCATGTTCTTCAGCGAAAACTGCAGGCAGCGCGACAGAATGGTCACCGGCAGTTTTTGCGGATCGGTGGTGGCCAGCAAGAACTTGACGTGGGGCGGCGGCTCTTCGAGGGTTTTCAGCAGCGCATTGAACGAGTGCGACGAGAGCATGTGCACTTCGTCGATCAGGTAAACCTTGAAACGCCCACGGCTCGGTGCGTACTGCACGTTGTCGAGCAGCTCGCGTGTATCCTCAACCTTGGTGCGGCTGGCAGCATCGACTTCAATCAGGTCGATAAAACGGCCTTCATCGATCTCTTTACAGATCGAACAAACCCCGCACGGCGTCGAGCTAATGCCGGTTTCGCAGTTCAAGCATTTGGCGATGATCCGCGCGATAGTGGTCTTGCCGACCCCCCGCGTACCGGTAAACAGGTACGCATGGTGCAGCCGCTGACTGTCGAGCGCGTTGATCAGAGCTTTGAGCACATGGGTCTGGCCGACCATTTCGCGGAACGAGCGCGGACGCCATTTGCGTGCAAGAACCTGATAACTCATTGAAATCCATCGCGACTGGAGCTGAAGAGGGCTAATCCTAGCGGAGCATGGGGCAAATTGCACCCGTTCTGCCAGTCAGCGCACAAAGGATGACGTACAGCACAAGGCCATGAGTATTCGCCGTGAATTAACGCGCTGAAAAACACTTAACTGCCGCACAAGAGCAACATTTGGCGTTCAAGACAGGTTTAGATGAGGTATTTTCGTGCTAACAAGCCGCAGTGATGTCGGGCTTTAAGATGGAGGCAACCCCACCAGCCACACCCCGGCACACGATGTTCCCGCTGTGGCTGCTTCCTTCCGGATCTGACCAGGTTCACGGGTAATCGTTGCGGGGGGACCGGCAGGGCCACCATAACAACATCCGCCTTGCAGCAGACCGCGCCATTGTACCGCTCTGGCAACAACTTACAACCGCCACGCAAGGTTAAAAGTGCATCTAAGACAAGCACTTGCCCTGCTATACACGAAAGCGTCCAACCAGTTGCGCCAAGGAACTGGACAGCTCTGAGAGGTGCATGCTGGCCCTAGTGCTTTGTTCGGAGTTCTGCGCAGCCTCATCGGACAAATCCCGAATATCACTGATGTTACGTGCGATTTCTTCGGTCACACTGCCCTGTTCCTCACAGGCAGTGGCAATTTGCGCCGCCATGTCATTGATACGTCGCACCGAATCACCCGTATCGCTAAGTGACTGATCGACACCGGCCGCACGCTCCACACTGTCACGTGCCTGGGCGCCACCCGAATGCATGGCCTTGACCGCATTCTGCACCCCAGACTGCAGACGTTCGATCATCTGCTGGATGTCTTTGGTCGAGTCCTGGGTGCGTGCCGCCAAGGCGCGTACCTCATCAGCCACTACGGCAAAACCACGACCTTGCTCGCCGGCACGGGCGGCTTCAATCGCGGCGTTCAACGCCAGCAGGTTGGTTTGCTCGGCAATACCTTTAATCACCGCCAACACAGCGCCAATATTGGCGGTTTCCTGTTCCAGGGTCTGGATAGTGTCCGAGGCGCTTTCCACTTCATGGGCCAGCTGGCGGATCGCATTAATGGTGGCCCCGACCACTTCGGCACTTTGGCGTGACTGCTTTTCTGCTTCACGCGCCGCATCGGCTGCGTTTTGGGCGTTGCGCGCCACTTCATGCACTGCCGCGCTCATCTCAGTAGCAGCAGTGCTGACCTGATCGACTGCCGCATGTTCGCTGCTGATCAGCAGATCATTGGCCGCCGCCATACCCGCCAAGTTCTGCGCCGAGGACCTCACTTCATCAGTCACCCTCCCGACTTCTTTGATCAACGGCTGCAGTTTGTCGAGAAAGCGGTTAAAGGCCAGACTGAGACGACCCAGTTCATCACGCGACAACACATCCAAACGCACCCGCAGGTCGCCATCACCGTCGGCAATCTGTTGAATCCGGTTCAGCAGGTTATCCAGCGGGCGCGTTACCAGGCTTGGGAAACCAATCACCAGCACCAGGCAGAGCAACAAACCAACGCCAATAATCACCCCCTGCTGCCAGGACAAACGCTCGCCCAAGGCAATGGCTGCAGTACCCTCGGCATTGGCTGCCGTATCCTCCAGCTCACCGAGCTTGTCGATAGCGTCGCGCATGCTGGCAAACTGGCTCTCGCTATCGCCGAAACTGAGCTTGCTGGCGGCCTGCGGATCGCTCGCGGCCAGCTGCACGACCTTCTGCGAAGTGGCCTTCCAGCGTTCGAAACCACGATCGAACTCCGCCACCAGATCCAGCGCGGCACTACTGGGTTGCATCGCCGCATACTTGTGCACCCGGTCGTAGGCTTGCTGGATGTTTTCGCTGTGGGCGGCCTTGAGATCATTGCTATGTTCGCCTGCCGCCTCATCCAGCAAACCGCGCTCGGCAACCAGCGCCTGATAAAGGTCGCGATCGGCGTTCAGCAGGACACTGATCGCCGGCAGATAACGACTGGTCAGCTTGCTGCTGGAGTCTGCCACCTGATTGATCCCACTCATCCCAAGGATGCCCATCAGCACTAGCAGAAATGCCAGGATCAGGATCGGCAAAGCAATTTTCCAACGAAAACCCAAATCGGCAAATAGGCGCAGCATGCTGTACTCCAAGCCCTATAGCAGGCGTTATTTGTATGCGTTGTATCGGCAGCTTAGTCGCTGCCTGAAGGTAACGGCCAGTAATGGCAAAACAGATAGCCGAGTATTCCAAGCCAATAAAAAACGCCTGCTACTAGGCAGGCGGTTTCGGCGGACGCGGACAAGCTATAACCATTGACTAATCGGGCTTGCCGTCGACCACTCCAGCGGTGTTATCCAGCAGGCTTTTGGTCGCCGTTTGCAAAAAAGCTTCAAGCTTTTGCTTCAGCTCAGGCTCCAACTCCAACGCCACTCGGGTCGCTTTTGGGTGGGCGCCAAGCTGGTAGTCGTACAGGCGGGTTTCAAAACCTTTGGGCTGGATCAGGATGCGTTCTGGCGAGACGATGGCAACGGTCTGATCACCGCCCGAAGGTTTGATCACCCCGATACCCAAATCGCCTTCAGGCAAGTTGAGCAAGTCGCGGCCCCAGCACTGATGACGCACTTCACCACCCAGCCGGCCCATGATGGTGGGCACGATGTCGACCTGGGTGCCGACCACACCACTGGTAGCGCCGAATTGCTCCTGAATGCCCGGTGCAATCAACAGCAGTGGCACGTTGAAACGGAACAGGTCCATCTCGGTAAGCTGCTCGTCACTGCCAAAACCGTGGTCACCGACTATCACAAACAGGGTGTCCTTGAAGTAAGGCTGCTTGCGGGCCTTGTCGAAGAACTGGCCCAGGGCCCAGTCCGAATAACGCATGGCGGTGAGGTGTTCATCGGTTGAGCCATGACCGGTTACCGGCTCAACCGGCAGCTCTTTTGGCAAGGCATAAGGGGTGTGATTGGACAGGGTTTGCAGCAAGGCATAGAAGGGCTTTTTGCCATAGTTGTTCTGCAGCTCGAGCGCCGCGCGATCGAACATATCCTGATCAGACACACCCCAGGTTGGGTCCATAAACACCGGGTTAACGAAATCTTCACGACCGATAAACGTGGTCATGCCTTGGTTGCTGAAAAACCCCGACTGGTTGTCCCACTGGAAGTTACCGTTGTACACGTAGAGGTCATCAAAGCCGCGTGGCCCCAGCAACTGCGGCAAACCGGAGAACTTGTGGCCACCCTCAGG
>JAURXE010000288.1 GCA_030654635.1 Pseudomonas sp. | reverse complement strand
CCTGATAACCGAGTTATTATGGAAGTTAAAATTACTAAAGATGAGCCTGATTTTTCGAATGCAGTGAATGGTGTGCCTCCAATTAAGAAGAATGAAGTGGATGCGAAGGTTTTGGTTTCTGATGGTGAGACAATTGTAATTGGTGGCGTATTTTCCAATACGCAAACAAAGTCCGTTGAAAAAGTTCCGTTTCTTGGTGACTTGCCTTATTTGGGGCGTCTATTTCGGCGTGACACTGTCACCGATCAAAAAAGCGAGCTTTTAGTATTCCTTACACCTAAAATTCTTAGTGGTCAGGTGGTTTCTGTGGGTCGTTAATTCTGTGCGAAATTTGATTTTGGTTGGGCCGATGGGGGCAGGAAAAAGCACCATCGGTCGCTTGCTTGGCAAAGAGTTGCGCTGGCCTTTTAAGGATTCGGACAAGGAAATTGAGCAGCGTACTGGTGCTGATATTCCTTGGATTTTCGATGTCGAGGGGGAAGCTGGTTTTCGTGAGCGCGAGCAGGCGATGCTGGCGGAACTTTGCGAGCTTGAGGGGTTGGTGATTGCCACTGGCGGCGGCGCCGTGTTGCGGCCAGAAAATCGTTTGGCGTTACACGCGGGTGGTCGAGTGGTGTACTTGCATACCACGGTCGAGCAGCAGCTTGATCGGACCTCGCGCGACCGCAATCGTCCGCTATTGCGGACCAGTGATCCCGGTCGAGTGTTGGCTGATCTAATGGCGGTGCGTGATCCGCTGTACCGCGAAATAGCGGACATTGTCATTGAAACCGATGAGCGCCCTCCGCGTTTGGTGGTGCAAGAAATAATTGAGCGCCTCGAAACGCTTGCTTCCCGTTAAAGCGCAGGCAAATCTGCGTTATCCTACCGCCCTTTCTAATGGGGGCCGCATGCAGACTCTTCAGGTTGAACTCGCCGAGCGCAGCTATCCGATCTATATCGGTGATGGCCTCCTTGCGCGCCCGGATTTACTCCTTTCGCATATTGCTGGCCGGCAAGTGGCAGTTGTTACTAATGAAACGGTAGCTCCGCTTTATCTCGAGCGTTTGTTGGTGGTGTTAGCTGATCTTGCGGTTACGCCGATAATTCTTCCCGATGGTGAGGCCTTCAAGAGCTGGGCAACCCTGCAGCTGATTTTTGATGGTTTGCTGGCTGCGCGGCATGACCGAGGCACTACTGTTATTGCCCTGGGTGGCGGTGTTGTAGGTGATATGGCTGGTTTTGCTGCTGCCTGCTATCAGCGCGGCGTTGAGTTTATTCAGGTGCCTACAACCTTGTTGTCGCAGGTCGACTCGTCGGTGGGCGGCAAGACCGGCATAAATCATCCGCTGGGTAAGAACATGATCGGTGCTTTCTATCAGCCTAAGGCTGTACTGATCGATACCTCAACTCTGGTAACTCTACCGGCGCGTGAACTGTCTGCAGGTTTGGCTGAGGTCATAAAATACGGTTTGATTTGTGATATGCCGTTTCTCGCCTGGTTGGAGCTGCATATTGAGGCGCTGCTTGAGCTTGATCAGGCCTTGGTGGGCGAGGCAGTTGCTCGCTCCTGCGCCGCTAAGGCTGCCGTGGTCGGTGTGGATGAGCGCGAATCTGGCTTGCGCGCCACGCTCAATCTTGGTCACACCTTTGGTCATGCGATCGAAACCCATATGGGTTACGGCGTGTGGTTGCACGGTGAGGCAGTTGCCGCTGGAACTGTTATGGCGCTTGAGATGTCACAGCGGCTGGGTTGGATAACGCCGGCTGAGCGTGATCGCGGTATCCGCTTGTTGCTGCGCGCTGGGCTGCCAGTGGTGCCGCCGGCGGAAATGACGCCAGAGAATTTTCTTGAGCACATGGCTGTTGATAAAAAAGTGCTCGATGGCCGCTTGCGCTTGGTGTTGCTGAAAGGCCTTGGTGCTGCGGTGGTAACGAGCGATTTCCCCCGTGAAATTTTGGACGCTACCTTGCGCGCAGACTACCGCGCCATGGTCGATCAGCTTAGAGATGAATGAGAATTCTATGACCAGTCTGCATGCCGATGAAGCCTTCCTTGGCCACTACCAATTAAGCCATGACCCTTTTGCTGCGCGAGTGCCAGGCTTCAAGTTTTTCCCAGCGCAGCGCAAGCCGGTCTTGGGTCAGTTGCATCATCTGGCGCGTTACAGTCAGTTGCTGCTGGTGGTCACCGGGCCTAAAGGTAGCGGCAAAACCCTTTTACGTCAGGCCTTGGTGGCCAGCACCAATAAGCAGTCGGTCCACAGTGTTGTGGTTTCTGCGCGCGGCGCGGTTGAGGCGGGCGGCGTGCTGCGCTTAATCAGCCAAGGGTTGAATGTGCCGCAGGCTGATGTGGGCGATGTGTTGCAGCGGGTCGCGCAGTTGGTGGCGACCGGGCAGGAGGTGTACCTGCTGGTTGATGATGCTGATCAGCTGGATGATGCCTCGCTGGATGCCATGATGGCGCTGGCCGCCGGTAATGCCGATGGCCGTGCCCATGTGTTTTTGTTTGCTGATTCCAATCTGGTGCCGCGGCTTGAGTTGTATGCGGATGGCGCCGAGTGCTTTCACGTCATCGAATTGCAGCCTTACAGCGAAGAAGAAACCCGCGAGTATCTGGCGCAGCGTCTTGAGGGGGCCGGACAGAGCATTGAGTTGCTCTCTGATCGGCAGGTTGCCGATATTCATTTGGCTTCGGCTGGCTGGCCTGGGGCAATCAATCAAATTGCTCGTGAGGGACTTATTGACGCCATGTTGGTGCAACGTGGCGCAGCTCAGCGCGCTGGTGCTGGTGCGGGTTTCAAATTGCCGATTAAGCATCTATTGGCGTTGGTAGTAGTGGCTGCCGGTGTGGGCGGTGCCTGGATGATGCAGGGTCGCAGCGAAAACGGTCAGCCGGCACCAACAGTTACGCAGCTACCCTTGGATCAGGCCCTAGTGCCGGCAAGTCCAGCTGACCCTATTGCTGTTGATGGTGGGCCGGCGCAGGCTGGGCCTAAGATAGATTTTGCCGGTTCTAGTCAGCCATTACCTTTGCCATTGGCGGGTGAGGCGCAGCCGGTTATTCGCCAGCCCATCGCACAGGCTGCGGGTGATGCCGAAGCTGAAGAGCCTGGCAGTGCAGAATTAAGCGCAGCGTTACCTGCTGCAGTGGCAAATGCTCCGGCAGCAGTTGCGCCTGTTCAAATTGCACCGGCCATTGCGACCGTACCGCCCATTGCCAAGACAGAGCTTCCGGTAGTGGTTAAACCTGTGGCTGCTCCGGTGGTCGCTGCCGCGTCCAAGTCTCCAGCAGCACCAGTGGTTGCCCCGAAGGCAGCGGTTAAGCCGGCTGAAAAGCCGCCGCTAGCTGCGGCTAAGATGGCTACGGCAACGAAAGTAGCAGCTGTGCCTAAGTCGGTCGCTGCAAGTGCGGGCTGGTACGGCGCCCAGGCACCTGGTCACTATGTTGTGCAGGTGCTGGGTACTGGTATTGAGGCGAATGCGCAGGCGTTTGTGCGCCAGCAGGGTGCGGACTACCACTACTTTAAGAAGCAGCTACAGGGCAAGCCGATCTATGTGGTGACCTATGGCAGCTTCACCACGCGTGCAGCGGCGCAGTCAGCAATCAGCAATTTGCCGGCGAAGGTCAAGGCCGGCAAGCCTTGGCCGCGCACCGTTGCTAGTGTCCAGCAGGAAATAAAGTAGCCGTCTTAGCCGCTGGCTCGCTGCTTGCTTTAGGTTGATGGCCCGCTAGCCGGTAACATGGCTAGCGGGCCATTGCCTTTGTTTGGGCGACATAAGTTTACAGGGCGCCGCCGCACCGATTTGTGACCCTCAGGATGGATGTGTACAATAACCTCCCTTTTGCCTGCGCAAAAGCTGGCGATTAGTCCTGCGCGCACGGTAAGTGCTTGATTTAGTAAAAGTTTGTCTGGTGAGAGTGTCTATGAAAGCAGGTCTGTACCATCCTGATGAGTTCAAGGATAACTGCGGCTTCGGCCTAATTGCCCATATGCAGGGCGAGGCTAGCCATCACCTGCTGCAGACAGCTATTGAAGCGCTGACCTGCATGACGCACCGCGGCGGTATTAACGCCGACGGTAAGACCGGTGACGGTTGCGGGCTGTTGATGCAGAAACCCGATGTGTTTCTGCGCGCCATTGCCGTTCAAGAATTTGCTGTCGAGTTGCCGGTGCAATATGCCGTTGGCATGGTCTTCCTGAATCAGGATGTGGCCAAGGCCGACGCTGCCCGCGAGAACATGAATCGCGAGATTCTGGCCGCCGGCCTGCAGCTCATTGGCTGGCGCAAAGTGCCCATCGATACTTCAGTACTTGGCCGCCTGGCCTTAGAGCGCCTGCCACAGATTGAGCAGGTGTTCGTCGGTGGTGCCGGTCTCAGCGATCAAGAGTTTGCAATCAAGTTGTTTTGCGCACGTCGTCGTTCGTCGGTCAGCAATGCTGTCGACACCGAGCACTATATTTGCAGTTTCTCGGCCAAAACCATCATCTATAAAGGCTTGATGATGCCGGTCGATCTCGCCCAGTTCTTCCCGGACCTGGGTGATGCGCGCCTGCAAACCGGCATCTGCGTATTTCACCAGCGCTTCTCCACCAACACCTTGCCTAAGTGGCCGCTGGCTCAGCCGTTCCGCTTCCTGGCACACAACGGTGAAATCAACACCATCACCGGCAACCGTAACTGGGCGCAGGCGCGCCGTACCAAGTTTGCCAACGATCTGCTGCCTGATCTGGATGAGTTGGGCCCGCTGGTCAACCGCGTCGGTTCCGACTCCTCGAGCATGGACAACATGCTGGAGTTGATGGTTTCCGGTGGCATGGATCTGTTCCGTGGCATTCGGATGATTATTCCGCCAGCGTGGCAGAACGTCGAAACCATGGACGCTGATCTGCGCGCCTTTTACGAATACAACTCCATGCATATGGAGCCCTGGGATGGCCCGGCTGGCGTGGTGCTGACCGACGGTCGTTATGCCGTATGTTTGCTCGACCGTAACGGTCTGCGGCCGGCGCGCTGGGTCACCACCAGCAACGGCTACATCACCATCGCCTCCGAAATTGGCGTGTGGAACTACCAGCCCGAAGACGTGATTGCCAAAGGCCGTGTTGGGCCGGGTCAGGTCTTGGCGGTGGATACCGAAACCGGCCAGGTGCTGCACACCGACGACATCGACAACCGCCTCAAGTCGCGCCACCCTTACAAGCAGTGGCTGCGCGGCAATGCCGTGCGCATTCAGGCCAGCCTGGATGACGAGCAGGGCGCGGCCAGCTATGACGCCGACCAGCTCAAGCAATATATGAAGATGTTCCAGGTCACCTTCGAAGAGCGTGATCAGGTGCTGCGCCCGCTCGCGGAGCAAGGCCAGGAAGCAGTCGGCTCGATGGGCGATGACACGCCGATGGCGGTATTGTCGCAGCGCGTGCGCTCGACCTATGACTACTTCCGTCAGCAGTTCGCCCAGGTGACCAACCCGCCGATCGACCCGCTGCGCGAAGCGATCGTGATGTCGCTGGAAATTTGCCTCGGTGCCGAGCGCAATATTTTCGAAGAGTCGCCGGCTCACGGCAGCCGCGTAATTCTCAGCTCGCCAGTGATTTCGCCGGCCAAGTGGCAGGCGCTGATGAGCCTCAGCGCACCGGGCTTCGAGCGGCAGATCATCGATCTGAACTACGACGAAAGCCTCGGCCTGGAAGCTGCCGTGCGCAGCATCGCCGATCAGGCCGAAGAAGCGGTGCGGGCGGGCAAAACCCTGCTGGTGCTGACCGATCGGCATATCGCTCCGGGCAAGTTGCCGGTGCATGCCTCACTCGCCGTTGGCGCCGCGCACCACCGTCTGGTGGAAAAAGGCCTGCGTTGTGATTGCAATATTCTGGTGGAAACTGCCACCGCCCGCGACCCTCATCACTTTGCCGTGCTGGTGGGTTTTGGCGCCTCGGCGGTCTATCCGTTCCTGGCCTATGAAGTGTTGGCGGACCTGATCCGTACCGGCGAAGTGCTGGGCGATCTGGATGAAGTGTTCAAGCACTACCGCAAAGGCATCTCCAAAGGCCTGCTGAAAATCCTCTCGAAGATGGGCATTTCGACCATCGCCTCTTACCGTGGCGCCCAGCTGTTTGAAGCCGTGGGGCTGGCCGAGGATGTGGTCGAGTTGAGCTTCCGTGGCGTTGCCAGCCGCCTCAAGGGCGCGCGCTTCGTCGATATCGAAGCCGAGCAAAAGCTGTTGGCCAAGGAAGCCTGGAACAATCGCAAGCCGATCCAGCAAGGCGGCCTGCTCAAGTTTGTCTACGGCGGCGAGTACCACGCCTACAACCCGGATGTGGTCAACACCTTGCAGGCGGCTGTGCAGCAAGGCAATTACGAGATTTTCAAGCAATACACCACGCTGGTGGATACCCGTCCGGTGTCGATGCTGCGCGACCTGTTGCAGGTCAAGCTGGCGGAGCAGCCATTGGCGCTGACTGAAGTTGAGCCGGTGACGGCGATTCTCAAGCGTTTCGACTCGGCCGGGATTTCCCTTGGCGCCTTGGCGCCAGAAGCGCACGAAGCGATTGCCGAAGCCATGAACCGCCTCGGCGCGCGCTCCAACTCCGGTGAGGGCGGCGAAGATCCGGTGCGTTACGGCACGGTGCGCAGCTCGAAGATCAAGCAGGTGGCCACTGGCCGTTTCGGCGTAACCCCGGAATACCTGGTTAACGCCGAAGTACTGCAGATCAAAGTCGCCCAAGGCGCCAAGCCCGGCGAAGGTGGCCAGTTGCCCGGCGGTAAGGTCAACGGTCTGATTGCACGGCTGCGTTATGCAGTGCCGGGCGTGACCCTGATTTCGCCACCGCCGCACCACGACATCTACTCGATTGAAGACTTGTCGCAGCTGATTTTTGACCTCAAGCAGGTCAATCCGCAGGCGTTGGTGTCGGTCAAGTTGGTCGCGGAAGCCGGCGTTGGCACCATCGCCGCCGGCGTGGCCAAGGCCTATGCAGATTTGATCACCATCTCCGGTTACGACGGCGGCACTGGCGCTTCGCCGCTGAGTTCGATCAAGTATGCCGGCGCGCCTTGGGAGCTCGGCCTGGCCGAAACCCACCAAACCCTGCGCGGCAACGACTTGCGCGGCAAGGTGCGGGTACAGACCGATGGCGGCCTGAAAACTGGCCTCGACGTGATCAAGGCGGCGATTCTCGGCGCCGAAAGCTT
>JAURXE010000281.1 GCA_030654635.1 Pseudomonas sp. | reverse complement strand
GATTGGCGGGCCAGATACGCACGGTCTTCACCCGGTTGTCGGCCAGCTGTAACACCTCCAGCCGATAGCGGCCGACCTTCAGGCAGACGCTGCTGTCGGGGAGGTTTTCCAGTGCTTCGGTGATCAAGCCGTTCAGGGTCTTGGGGCCGTCGCAGGGCAGCTGCCAGTTGAGCGCCTTGTTGAGGTCGCGGATGTTGGCGGTGCCATCAATGATCTGGGTGCCGTCGGCTTGCGGGTGAATATCGGGGCTGTCTTGTAGTTCTTGAAGCTTAAAGTCGCCGACAATCTCTTCCAGAATATCTTCCAGGGTGACGATGCCCAGCGCTTCGCCATACTCGTCGACGACTATGCCGATGCGGCGTTTTTCCTTTTGAAAGTTGATCAGCTGTGTCGACAGCGGCGTGCTTTCCGGGATGAAGTAGGGCTCATGGCAGGCGCCGAGCAAGGCTTCTTTGGTCAGCTGGTTGTGGGTCAAGAGCCGGGCGATATGGCGCATATGCACCACGCCTTCGATCTGATTGATATCGCTGCGAAACACCGGCAAGCGTGTGTGGCTGGTGGTGCGCAGCTGGCCGATGATCTCTTCGAGGCTGTCGTCAAGGTCAATGCCGGTGACCTCATTGCGCGGGATCATGATGTCGTTGACGGTGATGTGGTCCAGATCAAGGATGCCCAGCAACATGTTTTGCCGGTTCGGCAGCGCATGCTCAGACTCGCGTACCACGCTGCGCAGTTCCTCGGTGCTGAGGCTGTCGTTGCGTTTACTGGTGGGGTCGATGCCGAACAGGCGCAGCAGGCCGTTGCTGATCCAGCCCAGCAATAATACCAATGGATAAAACAGCTTGAGCAATAGGGCCAGGGGCAGGCTGGCCGGGTAGGCGACGGCCTCTGGACGCAGGGCGGCTAGGGTCTTGGGGGTGATTTCACCAAAGATCAGCAGCAGCAATGTCAGTCCGATCGTGGCGATGGCGATGCCGGCATCCCCCCAAAGCTGAATGGCCAGTACGGTGGCGATGGACGAGGCGAGGATGTTGACGAAGTTGTTGCCGATCAGAATGGTGCCTAGCAGGCGGTCTGGACGGCTGAGTAGGGCACTGACGCGCTTGGCGCCGCGGTGTCCTTCCTTGGCCAAGTGGCGCAGGCGATAGCGGTTTAGGCTGAGAATGCCGGTTTCCGAGCTGGAGAAAAACGCTGAACAGGCCAGCAGGAAAATCAGCAGGCCGATTAGAAAGCCTGGGTGTGCATTGTCCACGGGTAAGTGCCTAGATATGCAGAATGAATTCGCGCACCAGCTTGCTGCCAAAGTAAGCCAGCATCAGCAGGCAGAAGCCGGCAAGGGTCCAGTGAATGGCTTTGTGGCCGCGCCAGCCTAGCTGCTGGCGACCCCACAGCAACACAGCAAACACCAGCCAGGCGAACACCGAGAGAATGGTTTTGTGTGCCAGATGCTGAGTGAACAGGTCTTCGACAAACAGCCAGCCCGACAGCAGTGACAGCGACAACAAGCCCCAGCCGGCCCAGAGAAAGCCAAACAATAAGGATTCCATGGTCTGCAGGGGTGGGAAATTTTTGATCAGTCCAGACGGATGTTTGTTTTTTAGCTGATGGTCTTGCAGTAGCAGCAATAGCGACTGAAACATCGCAATGGTCAGCATGCCGTAAGCCAGAATCGAAAGCAGGATATGGGCCAGGATGCCGGAGTGCTCGTTGATCGTCTGTACCGTGCCGCTGGGGGCAAATTGCGCCATTAGCACGGTCAGGGTGCCGAGCGGAAACAGCAATAACAGCAGGTTTTCCACCGGGATTTGCCGGCTCGCCAGCAGCGTTAGCAAGATCACCGCG
>JAURXE010000269.1 GCA_030654635.1 Pseudomonas sp. | reverse complement strand
TGATGTCGATGAACGATTGGGTGCTTTCTGGCAGTACTCGTGGAATGTTCTCGATCAGGCCGCCACCGGTGATGTGGGCCATCGCTTTAACTTCGCCTGTTTCTTTGATCAGTTGCAGCAGCGGGTTAACGTAGATGCGGGTCGGCGCCATCAGCAGTTCGGTCAGCGGCTTGCCGTCGAGTTCGATGCTGTCGATTTTGGCGCCAGCCACTTCGATGATCTTGCGAATCAGCGAGTAACCGTTGGAGTGCGGGCCGGCAGAGGGCAGGGCCAGCAGGGTGTCGCCGGCGGCTACTTTAGTGCCGTCGATGATTTCGGCTTTTTCCACGACGCCGACGCAGAACCCGGCCAAGTCGTAATCTTCGCCTTCGTACATGCCGGGCATTTCGGCGGTTTCGCCGCCCACCAGGGCGCAGCCGGCCAGCTCACAGCCGGCGCCGATGCCGGTAACCACTTGGGTGGCGACCTCAACGTTAAGTTTGCCGGTGGCGTAGTAGTCAAGGAAGAACAGCGGTTCTGCGCCGCAGACAATCAGGTCGTTGACGCACATGGCGACCAAGTCGATGCCGATGCTGTCGTGCTGATTGAGGTTCAAGGCCAGGCGCAATTTAGTGCCGACGCCGTCAGTGCCCGAGACCAACACCGGTTGCTTGTAGCCCGCCGGGATTTCGCAGAGGGCGCCAAAGCCGCCCAGACCGCCCATGACTTCCGGCCGTTTGGTGCGCTTGGCCACGCTCTTGATGCGTTCGACCAGGGCTTCGCCCGCATCGATATCGACGCCAGCGTCCTTGTAGCTGATGGAAGGTTGCTTGCTCATAGGTCCAGGCCTTTTGAAAGGGATGTGCGGGGCGCGACCGGGGTGGCTTGAGTGAGTAGCGTTGCGTAATGCGGCAAGAACTCAGTGTTGGCGGTTCTCAACTGCGGGCAACAGCGTTGCACTCGAACTCGGCTAGTGCCGAAGCCGGTCTGCGAAGGCGCGCGATTTTATCAGGCTTGCACGTCAGCGGCCATCGGCGCATGCCGTTCGGCCCACAGTTGCGCCTAAGGTTGGCATCTGATCCGACGAAAAGCCCGCCGTTCAGTCTGTGTGAAAGTGATTGCGCTCGTTTTCACACAGGCTGGGATGGGCGGTTATTACAGGCGAAAACGCGCCACCGAGTCGGCAAGTTGACCGGCTAACTGGGCCAGTTCATCTGTGGTGCTGGCGGTTTGGTTGATGTTTTGCGTGTTGTCTTGCGACATGTTGGCGATGTTGGCGATTTGCTGAGCCATCGCATTGCTGGCCTGGGATTGCTCGCCGATGGTGCGGGTGATCTCGTTAACCAACTGGGTGGTACTCAGGGTGGCTTGTGAGATTTCGCGGATGGCTCGCTCTACTTCGCTGGTTACTGCCATGCCTTTGTCAACCTGAGCGACGCCGGCCTCCATGCTGGTGACCGCCTCGCGGGTGCTTTGTTGAATTCGCTGAACCATATTGGCGATTTCTTCGGTGGAACTACTGGTGCGACCGGCCAGTTGCCGCACTTCGTCGGCCACCACAGCAAAACCTCGGCCTTGTTCGCCAGCGCGGGCGGCCTCAATCGCGGCGTTGAGGGCCAGCAGATTAGTTTGGTCGGCAATGCCCTTGATCACCTGAATGATGCTGAAGATTTGCTCGGACTCTTTATCCAGGGTACGGATTACTTGCGCGGAGGCCTGCACTGATTGGGAAATGCTGTCCATGTCGGCGACCACTTGATGAATCACCTGGCCGCCATCTTGAGCCAGTTGTTCGGCTTGGGTGGCCATTGCCAGAGCGCGCTCGGCG
>JAURXE010000265.1 GCA_030654635.1 Pseudomonas sp. | reverse complement strand
CCTGATCGACGCCTTTGACCACGCCATCACCTTCTGGGACGGCGACGATGCCGACTACATCGCCAGCTGCCAGCGTTTTTCCGAACGCTGGATCAGCCTGCCGGTGTCGCCCAGCGCCGAACAGTTTTCACGGGTGATCTTCCGCCTGGTGGATGCCCAACTCGAACAGACGGCCATGCTCAACGGCGAACAGGACGTGCGCCTGCACTCGGTGATCGCCCACGAAACCGACACTGGCTACGCCCAGTGCTTTCGCGAAGATGCCTACAATCCCCGAATGGGCGCGTTCGCCCTGGAGCACATCAAGTTCTCCGCCCAGGTGCAGCGCGAATGGAGTGACCCGCACCTGTTTACCCGGCTGCTGGCGCGCACGCCCTGACGGTGGCTGCGAGGGCTCTGCAGGCATGGCGTCGCCGCCAGGCTTGGCGCAAAATCGCCAGCCTGCGCCCAACCCTCGATGAGAGACGCCGATGTTTCCTGAAAGCAGCATTCCCGAACTCGCCCACGTGATTCAGCTGGCCGTCGCCCCGGTGTTTTTGCTGACGGCCATCAGCACCATGCTGGCGGTACTGACCAATCGCCTGTCACGGGTGGTTGATCGTACCCGCAAGCTGGAGGCCTTTATTCTTGAGCACCCCGAACGCTCGACCCAACCACGCGCCGAGCTGTACATACTGTTTCGGCGCACCGTGCTGTGCAACCGCGCCATCAGCCTCTGTACCCTCACCGCGCTGCTGATCTGTACGGTGATTGGCCTGTTGTTTGTTAGCGCCTTGCTGAGCTTCAACGCCACCCTGGCGGTGGCGGCATTGTTCGTGGTCAGCATGGGCACTTTTATCTTCGCGCTACTGAGCTTTCTGCAGGAAATCCGCGTGGCTTCGACGGCCCTGGAAAACTCCGCCAAACAGATTCTTGAGTTGACCAATCAGCGCATCCAGAAGCCATGAACATCACCGCCACGACTAATCCATCACCTTGAGTACCTTGCCGCTTGTCTGCGGCAGGCATTGACCGTGGCGGTGGTAAGCCATCGACCTTTCGATTACCGTCAAACAGCACAACGTCGCTGCGGCTTTTGCTCTGCAAAGCCGCAGCCCTGGGCATCACGATAATAAGAAGTGCTATGTATGACAGTTTGTTCTCTATTGATTTGTGATGACTCCAATATGGCGCGCAAGCAATTGCTGCGCGCGCTGCCCGCCGACTGGCCGGTGGCCATCGAACAGGCGGCCAATGGCCTGGAAGCCATGGCGATTCTGCGACGTGGCCAGACCGAGGTGCTGCTGCTCGACCTGACCATGCCGGAGATGGATGGCTACGAGGTGCTCGCCGCGCTCAATACCGAAGGCCTGAGCTGCAAAGTCATTGTGGTGTCGGGCGATGTACAGGCACAGGCCGTTGAACGGGTGATGGAGTTGGGCGCCCTGGCCTTTGTGCAAAAGCCGGCTGACCCGGACTTGCTAAAAGAAACCCTGGAACGCCTCGGGCTGCTCGCCACCAGCCAAGGTGCCGTTGCGCCACGGGCGCTCGGTGTCGAGTCGAGTATCAGTTTCCCCGATGCCTTTCGGGAGGTGATCAACGTCGCCATGGGCCGGGCCGCTGCCTTACTGGCGCGGGTACTGGGTGTGTTCGTGCACCTGCCGGTGCCGAATGTCAGCACCTTCGAGGCCGGTGAGTTGCATATGGCGCTGGCCGACTTGCAGCGCGGCGGCGACCTCACCGCAGTGTGCCAGGGCTTTATCGGCGGCGGCATTGCCGGTGAGGCGTTGTTGATCTTCCATGACTCGGAAGTCGACGACATGGCTCAGCTGATGCGTTGGTTTTCCACCGAATACTCGCCGATGGAAATGCTCCTCGACCTGTCGACCATCTTGATTGGCGCCTGCCTAAGCGGCATTGCCGAGCAAGTGGATGTGCAGTTTTCCAAAAGCCATCCGATGGTACTCGGTGAGCATGCCTCCATTGACGAGCTGATCCGCCTCAACCGGCCGCGCTGGAAGAGCACCCTGGCGGTGGAGATCAGCTACAGCATTGAAGGCCACAATATTCATTTCGACTTGCTGCTGCTGTTCACCGAAGAGTCGGTGGCCTTGCTGTCCAACAAGCTTGATTACCTGATGAACTGAACATGAGCGATAACCTGGATTTCAACGAGTTTCACCGGCTGCTGGCAATCCTGCAAAGCATCGATGTCGGTGTGGTGCTGCTCGACCGTCAATACCAGGTGAAAACCTGGAACACCTTTATGGAAAATCGCTCTGGGCGCTTACCCAGCGAGGTTTACAAACAGTCGATTTTCAGTATTTTCCCAGAGCTGGAGGAAGACTGGTTTCGCCACAAAGTCGAAAGCGTGGTGACCCTTGGCACGCCCACGTTCACCATTTGGGAACAGCGGCCCTACTTAGTGCGCTTCAAGAACTACCAGCCAATCACCGGGCAGGAAGAGTTCATGTACCAGAACACCACCATACTGCCGGTGCTCTCCACCAACAGCAGCATCGAACATATCTGCCTGATCATTTACGACGTCACCGATGTGGCGGTGAATAAGCAGCAGTTGCAGGGCGCCAA
Source organism: Pseudomonas sp. (assembly GCA_030654635.1). Taxonomy (GTDB): domain Bacteria; phylum Pseudomonadota; class Gammaproteobacteria; order Pseudomonadales; family Pseudomonadaceae; genus Aquipseudomonas. Next base: position 3,528 of record JAURXE010000265.1, on the reverse strand, counting down.
CCGGCAACTCAAGCAACTGGCCCGCACCGACCGCCTGACCGGCCTGCACAACCGCGGCTACTGGGAAGAATGCCTGGCCCACGAATACGCCCGGCACCGCCGCTACCAGAGCAATGCCGCGCTGGTGATGTTCGATATCGACCACTTCAAGAAGATCAACGACACCCATGGTCACCCGGCTGGCGACAAGGTGATTGAAGCGGTCGCCGAGGTCATCCGCGAACAGGTACGTGATACCGACTACGCCGGCCGTTATGGTGGCGAGGAGTTTGTAATCCTGATGCCGGATATCGACAGCGCTGGCGCCCGGGTGTTTGCCGAACGCCTGCGCCAAGGGATTGCAGCGCTGGTGGTCAGCCATGAAGATCAGCGCATCAGCTTCACCGTCAGCCTCGGGGTGGCCGACCTCAGCCTACCGCTCGACGAACATAAGCAGCTGATCGAACGGGCCGACCAGGCGCTGTATGCCTCGAAAAAAGGCGGCCGCAACCAGACCACGGTTTACGCAGGCTAAAAGCGTGGCCGGTTAGCGCAGTGACACTGGTTTTCAACGACCGGCTAAGCCGGTTCACGCTGCAGCAGCCCTTCACTCAGCCACTGCTTGAGCCAACCGGCGGCCTTGGCCGGGGCCTGTTCGCCGTGCTCGGCGAGTTGCTCGCAGAGCTGGGAAAAATTCCAACCGGCAACGCACATGCCCAGCAGCGCGGCGGCTTCGTCTGGGGCAAAGCTGCGGTATTGGCTGATCAGCTCATGGCGCCAAAGCAAACAGAGCATCGGCTGCGCCAAGCGGCTGCTCGGCGGGAATTCACCCGCGGCTTTGGCCGCCTGCCAGAGCGCCAGGCTGTTGTATTCAAGCCTTAGCCGTTGCACGCAGGGCAACAGTTGCACCTGCAAACCAGGCCAGTCCGCAGGCGGCAAGCTGGCCATCTGCTGCAGGTTCAGCGGCGCGCCGGGCAGTGCATCGAAGGCCAGGGTGAAGGCCCATTCCAGCCGCGCCAGCTCGACCAGTGGCGCGCCCTGCTGCGGGTCCAGCTGCTGCTGGATAAACTCGGCGAAGCGCTCGCCGAGCCAGCGCAAACTGAAGTGCCGCGATGGGTGGGCGTCCAGATAGGCCTGCACCAGCCGGTCAAACTCTTCATCGCCCAACCAGTAATGCACGGCCGGGAAATCTTCCTGCATGACCCCCAGCAAGCGGGCACGGTAGGCGTGATGATAAATCGCCAAACCTTGCTCAACCGACAAGTTCGGGCTGCCGACCAGGCTGGTCTGTAAGGCGGCATTCGGTTGCGCATCGGCGCCGAGCAAATAGGCCTCAACCGCCAGTTGCCAGTCGTTCAGGCGCATAGGGCGCGCTCAGTCAAGGCTGCCTGGCCGAGTTCACGGGCCCGGTGCAATTCAGCCAGCAGCTCGCTAAACGGCGGGTAGTTATCGTCGCGTTCGATCAGGGTAGCGACCGGCCCGAGGTGCTGCAGGGTGCGCTGATAAAGCTGCCAGACCGGATCGCCAATCGGCTGGTCGTGGGTGTCGATCACATAATCGCCATAGTCGCTGTGCCCGGCCAGATGCAGTTGACGAATGCATTGCGCCGGCAAGCCGCTGATAAAGCTCCAGGGATCAAAACCATGATTGCGGGCGCTGACATAAACGTTGTTAACGTCGAGCAATAGCTCGCAACCGCTCAACTCGGTCAGCCGGGCGAGAAACTCCCACTCGCTGAATTGATCGTTAGCCGTGCGCAGGTAGCTGGAGACGTTTTCCAGCACCAGCGGCCGCTCCAGCACGTCCTGCACCTGACGTACGCGGGCGGCCACATGCTGCAGGCTTTCTTCGCTGTAGGGCAGCGGCAACAGGTCATGCAGCTGATGGGCGTTGCCGCGGCACCAGCACAAATGGTCGGAGATCCAGGCCGGTTTTACTCGCGTCGCCAGTTGTTTGAGCCGCTGCAGATAGTCCAGATCCAGCCCATGGGGGCCACCGATCGACAGCGACACGCCATGCATGACCAGGGGGTAGTGCTCGCCGATGGCGTCGAGGTAATACAGCGCCTTGCCACCATCAACCAAGTAATTTTCCGAGAGAATTTCGAACCAGTCCACCGCCGGGCGCTGCTGGAGAATCTCGTCGTAGTAGTGATTGCGCAAGCCCAGGCCATAGCCAAGCGTCGCCATAGTGGATGACATGCAACACTCCCAAAAAGTGCTGATGGCCGCTGCCGGCCATCAGCCACAGGCTTATTTACCGACGGTACCACCCGCCTCTGTGCAGGCGGCCAGGGTCATTTCTTTAAAACCCATGCCCTTGCATTCGCCGTGACCTTTGCACGAGTTTTTGGCAGTTTTGCAATCGTTCTGACCTTTGCAACCGTTGATACCGAAGCACTGTACCTTGGCTTCGTCCGCCATTACCTGGGTCGACAAACTGGCGAACAAACCAGCGGCAGCCAGAGCCAAAGCGGCGCCAGTCTGGCTTACGGTTTTTTTAGCGATCATGGCAAATCCTCAAGCTGTAGTTAGGGGCGTCGACCTCAACAAAATGTTTAAGCCTGACAACTAAGTAGAGAACCACTGTGTAGCCGCGTTACAGCGACCCTGAAAAAATAACCCTCGCTACTCGTGCTGGCTTGCATTGAGGTGCCGCCCCTCCTAGACGCGATTGCCAGGTGCCTACCGGCTGGCCAGCGGCGGCACAAATAGGGTAACAATTGCCAGCTGAATACCGGTCGGCAAGCAAATACAAATGCCTGGCCAAGCCCTATGCTGACCAGCTACCCGCTCGATCATCCGCCCGGTTTTAGCACCGGACTAACCGCAAATGCCCGGCCCCTGGAGACTGCTCGATGAACCTGACCATCAACGGCAAACAGCTACAGGTCGATGTCGAACCGGACATGCCGCTGCTCTGGGTGCTACGCGATGAGCTGGGCCTGACCGGCACCAAGTTCGGCTGCGGCATCGCCCAGTGTGGCGCCTGCACCGTGCATATTGCCGGCACCGCGGTGCGCTCCTGCTCAATCCCGGTGAGCAGCGTATGGGGCCCGGTGACCACCATCGAAGGCCTCGGCAACCCGCAGCATCTGCACCTGATCCAGCAGATCTGGATCGAGCAACAGGTGGCCCAATGTGGTTACTGTCAGCCCGGGCAAATCATGGCCGCCGCCAGTTTGCTCGAGCAAAACCCGGCGCCCAGCGACGCCGAAATAGATACCGCGATGAGCAACCTGTGCCGCTGTGGCACCTACCCGCGCATCCGCACTGCCGTGCATGCAGCGGCCAAAGCATTAAAGGAGGTATGAGCATGGCCACAGCAGGCACCATCACCCGTCGCGCCTTCTTGCTGGGCTCGGTCGCCGTCGCCGGCGGCGTGGCTTTTGGCGTGTACCAATACCGTCAGCCCTACCCCAACCCACTGGGCGCCAGCGTCGGGGCGAGCGTGCTCAACCCTTATCTGATCATCGACCAGCGCGGCGTAACCATCATCACCCCGCGCGCCGAGATGGGTCAGGGCGTCCATAGCACCCTGGCCGCATTG
>JAURXE010000261.1 GCA_030654635.1 Pseudomonas sp. | reverse complement strand
CGGTGTGATTTGGCATTGTTGTGCACCGTTGGTGTTGGTAATAACCGTAGGGTGGATGACGCTTTATCCATCCACCAAGGCGGTGGAAAACGCTTCGCGGTTTTCCACCCTACGGTTTTGCGTTAGGCCGGCTCGGCTTCGGTTTGGGTAACCGCGGCGGCGCTGTTTTTCACCGCCTTCATCTGCTGCACGCCCCAGAGCACGCGTTCAGGGGTGGCTGGCGCGTCGATGGCCGGTTGGGCGCGGTAGTCGGCGATGCTGGCCACCGCATCCTTAAGCGCACACCAAGCGGCGATGCCGAGCATGAACGGTGGCTCGCCGACGGCCTTGGAGTGGAACACCGTGTCCTCCGGGTTCTTGCGGTTCTCCACCAGTTTGACCCGCATATCCATCGGCATATCCGCCACTGCCGGAATCTTGTAACTGGCCGGGCCGTTGGTCATCAGCTTGCCCTTGGCGTTCCAGACCAGCTCTTCCATGGTCAGCCAACCCATGCCCTGCACGAACGCGCCCTCGACCTGGCCGATGTCGATGGCTGGGTTCAGGGAGGCGCCGACGTCATGCAGGATGTCGGTACGCAGCATCTTGTATTCGCCAGTCAGAGTATCGACCAGTACCTCGACGCAGGCGGCGCCGAACGCGTAGTAATAGAACGGGCGGCCGGCGGCTTTAGTGCGATCATAGAAAATCTTCGGCGTGCGGTAGAAACCGGTACTCGAGAGCGACACCTGGCCGAAATAGGCCTGGGCGATCAGTGCCTCGAAGCTGACGAACTGATCACGCACCCGCACCTGGCCATTGCGGAACTCTACATCGGCCTCGGTGACCTTGTAGTGCCGTGCGGCAAATTCCACCAAGCGCTGCTTGATGATCTCGGCGGCGTTTTGCGCGGCCTTGCCGTTCAAGTCGGTGCCACTGCTGGCGGCAGTTGGCGAGGTGTTGGGCACCTTGTCGGTGTTGGTAGCGGTGATCTGAATCCGCTCGATATCCACCTGGAACACTTCGGCCACTACCTGGGCGACCTTGGTATTGAGGCCCTGGCCCATCTCGGTGCCGCCGTGGTTCAGGTGAATACTGCCGTCGGTGTAGAGGTGGATCAGCGCGCCAGCCTGGTTGAGGAAGGTGGCGGTAAAGCTGATGCCAAATTTCACCGGGGTCAGCGCCAGGCCTTTTTTCAGCACTGGGCTGGTGGCATTGAAGGCGATGATTTCTTCGCGGCGCTTGGCGTAGTCGCTGCTAGCTTCCAGATCGGCAGTCATCTCTTCCAGCAGGTTGTCTTCCACCGTCTGGTAGTAGTGGGTGACGTTGCGCTCGGTCTTGCCGTAGTAGTTGGCTTTGCGCACGTCCAGCGGGTCTTTGCCGAGCGAGCGGGCGATGGCGTCCATCACCTCTTCGATGGCGACCATCCCTTGCGGGCCACCGAAACCCCGGTAGGCGGTGTTAGAAGCGGTGTTGGTCTTGCAGCGATGGCCGTTGATGGTGGCATCGCCCAGGTAGTAGGCGTTGTCGGAGTGGAACATGGCGCGGTCGACGATCGAGCCGGACAAGTCCGGCGAGTAGCCGCAGTTGCCGGCCAGCTCCAACTGGATGCCGTGCAGGCGGCCGTTGTCATCGAAGCCCACGTCGTACTGGACGAAAAACGGGTGGCGCTTGCCGGTCATCTGCATGTCTTCGACGCGCGGCAGGCGCATCTTGGTCGGCCGCCCGGTCAGGTGTGCGATCACCGCGCAGATGCAGGCCGGGCCCGCTGCTTGCGTCTCTTTACCGCCGAAGCCGCCGCCCATGCGACGCATGTCGATGACGATCTTGTGCATGGCCACGCCTAGCACTTCGGCCACCAGCTTCTGCACCTC
>JAURXE010000258.1 GCA_030654635.1 Pseudomonas sp. | reverse complement strand
TGGTGTTAAGCGTCAATGCCATACGATTAGTCCATTGGGAGGCGACAGCTACCTTGCCGAGGCCGGTCAAGCCATTTCAGGCTGACGTCAGTGATTCGGCCGACGCGGGTAAGTCTTTAGCGGCAACTCATACCGTTCATCTCACGCACTACTAATCTTGCAGACAGGCTCTGGAGAACGGCGCATGAGCGAATCAAACCCCGAGGACAGCTTCTGGCTGGACGCCGCGCAGGACAAGCGCGCAGCGGACGGCCTCTGCGCGGCGCTGCAGGCACGGGCGCAAAGCGGTGTATCGATGCGCGGTTTCCAGCTCAAATACGCGGCACTGGCAGGCATCGACCTGGTCAACCACCACCAACACGGAGGCTATGACCTGCGCGGCGCCGACCTGTACCGCGCCGATTTGCAGAACGCCCACCTGTTCGCCCTCGATCTGCGCGACAGTTCGTTGATGAAGGCCAACCTGCGCTGGGCCAATCTGCACTGCAGCGACTTGCGCGGCTGCAACCTGCTCGGCATCCAACTGGACGGCGCACGTCTGGACAACGTGATCTGGGACCGCCAGCTACGTCAGGAACGCCAGGGCCGAGAACGGCAGCACGCCGGTGACAATAAGGCTGCCCGCCAATGCTTCGAGGAAGCCGAAGAAACTTACCGCAACCTGCGCCTGCACCTGGAAAAGGCCGGGTTGTTCGAGCAAGCCGGATTGTTCTTCCACCGCGAAATGGTCATGCGCCGCCTGCAGTTGCCGCGCTACTCGAGCCAACGCCTGCTCTCCTGGCTGGTCGACCTGTTCAGTGGCTACGGCGAAAAACCGCTCAATGTGGTGCTGTTCGCCATCGTGCTGATCGCGTTCTGCGGTCTGCTGTACTTTCTGGTCGGCGTCCAACACGCCGGGCAACCCCTGGGGCTGGCATTGGAGCGCGGCTGGCTGAGCAGCCTGGATGACCTCGCCGACTGCCTCTACTTCAGCGTGGTGACATTCACCACCCTCGGTTACGGCGATATCACGCCCCACGGTTTGGCCCGGCCAATTGCCGCCTTCGAGGCCTTCGCCGGTAGCTTTACCATGGCGCTGTTTGTGGTGGTGTTCGTGAAGAAGATGACGCGCTAGCCCTGCAACCAGCAACGCCATCTGCGCCCTCACTTGCATCCGACAGAGCTGAAGTGATTCACTCAAGCATTGCCATAAATCAATGTGTGGATCCCATGCTCAGCCAGTTGCGTGACCTTGATCTGCAGTTGTTGCGCCTGTTTGTCACCGTGGTCGAGTGTGGCGGCTTTAGCGCAGCTCAGGGCGAGCTGGGGATCGGCCAGTCGACCATCAGCACGCAGATGGCCAAGCTGGAGACGCGCCTCGGCTATCGACTCTGCGAGCGCGGCAAGGCCGGATTTCGCCTGACGCCCAAGGGCCAGCAGCTGTTGGCCGCGACCCGCAAGCTGTTCACTGCGCTTGAGATGTTCAAGGGCGAGGCCCAGGGCATGGCCGACAAACTGCTCGGCGAGCTGCGCATCGGTCTGTCCGAAGCCCTCGATGCCCAAGTGCGCGAATGCGTTTCCGAGGCTCTTGGCCTGTTCCGCCAACGCAACCAGGCGGTGCAGATTGAACTGCTCAGTGCCACGCCTGCCGAGCTGGAACGGCGCCTGTTGCAGGGCCAGTTACACCTGGCGATTGGCTATTTTTCCGGGCAGCAAAATGCGCTGGATTACCAGCCACTGTTCAGCGAAGAACAGCGCCT
>JAURXE010000255.1 GCA_030654635.1 Pseudomonas sp. | reverse complement strand
CGGCCCCAGCGCATCTCGACCGGGAACATGCGCCCGGCGCTGCTGACCACCGGCGCATTGCCGAGCAAGGCCGACAGCCGTTCGCCTTCGATGGTGGCCGACCTCAATAGAATCTTCAGGGGCGTGGCGGCGGCGCTGTCGTCGGCAAACAGCTCGCGGCCATTCAGGCACAGCGCCAAGGCCAGGTCAGCGTCCAAGCTGCGCTCGTGGAACTCGTCAAAAATTACCAGACCGACGCCTTCCAGCGCCGGATCGTCCTGCAGGCGGCGGGCGAGAATGCCTTCGGTGACCACCTCGATACGGGTGCGCGGGCCGATTTTGGACTCTAGGCGAATCCGATAACCGACGGTTTCGCCCACCGTCTCGCCCAGCTCGCTGGCCAACCGCTCGGCCGCCGCCCGCGCAGCCAAACGCCGTGGCTCAAGCATCAGGATGCGCCGCCCCGCCAGCCAGGGCTCACTCAGCAAGGCCAGCGGCACGCGGGTGGTTTTACCGGCGCCCGGCGGCGCTTCCAGCACCGCCTCGTGGCGCTCCAGCAAGGCGGCGCGCAGGGCGGGCAGTACGGCATCTATAGGTAAGGGCGTCATCGGTACGTCACAGGGCCAGCGGCAAGGCGACGATTATAACCCTGCGGCTTAGCAAGGCTGGCGCGACCTGTAGGTGCGGGCTTGCTATAGTGGCGACCGTCTTTTGCGGAGGTGCTTATGCGCTCACAATTCCGAGTTATTGGGGCCGTTCTGGCGATCAGTTTGTTCACCCAACTGGCCGCCTGCGGCACTTTGTTTTTTCCCGATCGGCGCGGCCAGATCGAGGGCAAGGTCGACCCGGTGGTCGCCGCCCTGGATGCCATCGGCATTCTTTTCTATGTGCTGCCGGGGTTGATCGCCTTTGGCGTCGACTTCGCCACTGGCGCCATTTACCTGCCCGATGCCAAGTACTCCATCGCGCCGCAGCGGTTGCAGGATGCGATTGGCAGCGATGGCCAAGTCGATAAAGCCAAACTCAAGGCGATTATCCAACAGGAAACCGGCCTTAACCTGCCTTTGGATAACCCAAAACTGATCCAGCAACCCGGCAATCTGCAGCAGTTAGCCGCGTTTGGTCTGCTGCCGAACGCCGCCTGACAGACGGCTAAGCCCGCTATTCACCTCGTTGACCGAGCTTTAACCAGGACATTTTATGAGCGTTAGTTTGCAACACGCCCGCCTGATGCGTTTGGCCAGTGCCGCCGCACTCACTATCGCCCTCAGCTTGGCACTGGCCAAGGCGATTGCCTGGTGGATGAGCGGCTCGGTTAGCCTGTTGGCGGGACTGACCGACTCACTGCTGGACAGTGCCGCCTCGCTGCTGAACTTGCTGGCCGTGCACTACGCTCTGCGCCCGGCCGATAACGATCACAGGTACGGTCACGGCAAAGCCGAGGCACTGGCGGGCCTTGGGCAATCACTGTTTATCGGGGTAAGCGCCATCCTGGTTGGCGTGCAAGGGGTCAATCGCCTGCTGCACCCAGAGCCGCTCGGCGCCCAGGGCTTGGGCATTGCCGTGATCCTGCTGTCGCTGGTGCTGACAGTCGCGCTGCTGGTGTTTCAGCAGCATGTGGTCAAGGTCACCGGCTCGACCGCCATTCGCGCCGACTCACTGCACTATCGCTCCGACTTGCTGCTCAACAGCAGCATCTTGCTGGCCCTGGTGCTGGCCGGTTTCGGCTGGCATCAGCTGGACCCGCTGTTCGGCATCGGCATCGCCTTTTACATCCTCTGGAGCTCGTGGACCATTGCCCGCGAGGCCATCGCGGTGCTGATGGACACCGAACTGTCGGTGGAAATCACCGAGCGCATGCACCTGCTCGCCTGCGGGGTGCCCGGGATACTGGGCGCCCATGACTTGCGCACGCGCATGTCGGGGACCCGCTGGTTTGTGCAACTGCACGTTGAACTGCCCGACGCGATGGAGCTGTCACGGGTGCACTGGCTCTGCGATCAGGTCGAAGACGCTATTCATGCCGAATTCCCACAGGCCGAGGTGCTGGTGCATCCCGACCCGCAAGGCGTGGTGCCGCACGAAAACACGCCAGACCAAAGGTCTGCAGCGCAACACTAGCAAGCCGTTGAAGAATGTAGGCGAGACAGCCGAGACAAGGCAAAAACAGGCGCAACGTAGCGAAGCGCAGTAACAGCCATAGGCTGGCCCGCAGGGCGAACGTAGCGAGTCAAAAGCGGAGTTTACGTGCTGTAAATGAGCATTTGATTCGCGTTGCTCACCCCTTCGGGGCCGCGCTAAAGCGCGTTCAGCCTGTGGCTGTGAGCCTGTTTTAACGCCGTATCGGCAACGCAGGTAGTTTTTCAACGGCCTGCTAGAGCAATTACTGCAATAAATTTAGACTGCTGCGACTGCTGTTTTTCGGCCACCCACTGAGGATTCATCGATGCTCATGTCACTCTCCCCCAGCGCCGCCGCTCTGCTTAGTCTGGTCGGCTGGAGCCTGTTGCTGGTGTTTCTACTGGCCACTATGCGCGGCCTGAAAGTACTGAGCGGGCGCAAAGCGGTAAACGCCTTTGCCGCCGATGGCAGCGACGTACCCGGCTTCGGCCAGCGCCTGACCCGCGCCTACGCCAACTGCCTGGAGAACCTTCCCGCCCAAGCGGCCGTGCTGCTCTATGCCATGGTTGCCGGGCAAACGACCATCACCGATCCGCTGGCTTATTGCCTGCTCGGCGCACGCCTGCTGCAGTCTTGCGTGCACATGCTGAGCACCTCGGCGCTATTTGTCTGGCTGCGTTTTGCCAGCTATCTGGTGCAGGTGCTGATTCTGGTCTGGTGGTTGCTGCGCCTCAGCGGTCTACTCTAATCGCTCACCAACCAACCACAGCAAAATGCCAAACGGGCGATCTATTGATCGCCCTTTTGGCATCTGTTCGTCCGTTTTCGGCAATGGTGTCGCCGCTGTTATCGCCAGCCTGATTGGGCTTGCGGACCCGGTGGCCAGCTGGTCGGGTAAGACCAGTGGCGGCGCTGCAGCCTGATTGGGCGCGGCGCGTGGACGTAAATGTCCGGGCCTTGAAACTGAGATAAAGCTTAAACCTCTAGGCGCGACCAAAGATTGCGAAAATTGCGTAACTAACCACTATTTGCGCAATAACAATCCAACAAGGCATCATCTATCGCAATCAAATCACAAGATTACCGCCAAGATGAATAGACTCGACCGCTACGACCTGAATATCCTCAGCGAGCTGCAGCGTGACGCGCGCATCTCCAACCAGGATCTCGCCGAACGCATCGGCCTATCGCCCTCGCCCTGCTCGCGGCGGGTCAAGCAGCTGGAAGACGACGGTTTTATCCTGCGCCAGGTGGCTCTGCTGGATCGCAAGAAGCTCGGCCTGAGCCTCACCGCCTATGTGATGGTCGGCATGGACAGGCACACACCGGAGCGTTTCGAGGGTTTCGAGGCGGCTATCCGCCAGTGCCCGGAAGTGCTCGAGTGCAGCCTAGTAACGGGCATGGACGCCGACTATCAGCTGAAAGTGGTGGTCGCCGACATGGACCACTACCAAAAATTCCTGCTCGGCCAACTGACCCGCATCGAAGGCGTCACCAGCGTGCGCTCCAGCTTCGTGCTCAATCAGGTGCTGAGTAGCACCGAGTTACCGCTTAACCATCTGCGCAGCTAGCCGGCCCGCCAAGCGGTCTGACACGCCAGCCCGGCCCACGTATAATCGCCGGCCTTAGCCTGCCGACCCCGGCAGCTATTAAGCGCAGTGGAGCAGTCGATGGACCCGCAAGTATTCGAAGACTGGATGATGTACATTCTGGTCAGCGGCTTGATCTTGTTTATGGCCTTTATCGTCTGGGATTTGGCGAAAAAATCCAAAGCCGGACGCTTCGGCACCATGATTCTGTTTTTGGCCCTAGGCCTGGGCGTGCTCGGTTTTATCATCAAGACAGTGGTCATCGCCGGCCTCGAAGGGGTCTAGCAGGTCACAGCTGCGCCGGCACTTCGCGCCACTCGCCGGGTGCCAGCCCGTCCAGGCTCCAGGGGCCGATGCGCACCCGCACCAGGCGCAAGGTTGGCAAACCGACCGCAGCGGTCATCCGCCGCACCTGGCGGTTGCGCCCCTCGCGAATCACCAACTCCAGCCAGCTGGTCGGCAAGTTTTTGCGAAAGCGTACCGGCGGCGTGCGCGGCCACAACTCGGGTTCCTCCAGCAGCCGCGCCTCGGCGGGTAGGGTCAGGCCGTCATTCAGTTGCACGCCGGCACGCAGCAACTGCAACTGCTCCTCGCTCGGCAGGCCGTCGACCTGCACCCAGTAGGTCTTGGCCAGTTTGTGCTTGGGGTCGCTAATCCGCGCCTGCAAGCCGCCGTCATTGGTCAGCAGCAACAGGCCTTCACTGTCGCGATCCAAGCGGCCGGCCGGGTAAACACCGGGAATCTGCAGGTAGTCTTTGAGGGTGGCGCGGCCGCCTTCGTCGCTCAATTGGGTCAACACATCGAAGGGTTTGTTAAACAGGATCAGCCGTGGCTCGGCCGGTGGCTGTTTGGCCAGCCGCCGTGGCGCGCAGGTAACGACGCGCGAGCTGGATGCCGGACGAGGTGAATTGGAGCGAGGAGGACGCGACATAAGTGGCAACGACTTGGGCTAGGCAGGCGGCAGGAGCGGCATGCTAGGTTGAGCGGCATCCACACCGCAAGAGTGCAACGGCAATGTCGCGAGTGCTACGCCCCACCTGGTTGATCGCCCTGCTCAATTTACTGGGTCGCCACGGCCGACCCTATCGCGGGCCAGTCAGCGCCAATTTTGATGGTCAACGCTTTCAAAACATTCACCCCAAAGCCCACAAAAGCCTGGGCAGCGTGCTCAAGTGGCAACTCAGTCGCCCCGCCCAGCTGCAATGGGTACCCCAAGCCGGCCCGGACACGCCGCCCGAGGTATCGCAACGAGCGCAGAACGATGAGCTGCGGGTCACCTATATCAATCACGCCACGATACTGATCCAGCAGCACGGTTTGAACATCCTCACCGACCCGCTGTGGTCGCAGCGCGCCAGCCCGTTCGAGTTTATCGGCCCGCGCCGCCACCATCCGCCGGGCTTGAGCCTCGACCAGCTGCCGCCCATCGACCTGATTCTGGTCAGCCACAACCACTACGACCACCTCGACCTCTACAGTCTGCGGCAACTGGCCGAGCGCTTTCCGCAAGCACAGGTGGTTACGGGGCTGGGCAATGCTGGATTGATCCGGGAGTGCGGGCATAACCGCATCACCGAACTGGATTGGTGGCAGAGTTTGCCGCTGAACGACTCGTTAACCTTCCACGCGGTGCCGGCGCAGCACTGGTCGGCCCGCGCCCGCCACGACACCAATCGCAGCCTATGGCTGGGCTTTGTGCTGGAATCCGCCGAAGGTCCCGTGCTGTTCCCCGGCGACAGCGGCTTGGGCCCTGAATTTGGCCTGATCCATCAACGCTTTGGCCCCCTGCGTTTTGCCGCCCTGCCGATCGGCGCCTATGCGCCGCGCTGGTTTATGCGTGACAACCATATGAACCCGGATGACGCCGTGCAGGCCCACCAGCAACTGGCCTCGCAGTGCAGCATGGCGATTCACTTTGGCACCTTTAACCTCAGTGACGAAGACCAGTTCGCCCCAACCCAAGAGCTGACCCAGGCCCTTCTTGAACGACAAGTCCCGGCGGCGCAGTTCCGCGCCCCCAAACCCGGCGAGCAGTGGTTGGTGCCGGCCTTGCAAGGTCAATAGAGGCTGTCAGTCAGAGTTGTTCGGACGCCGCACGACTTAACCGGCATGCATGCGGATTTTGCCCCTCGGCGACAACATCGCCGAAGGTGTCATACCGAGAATGCTGCGAAAGGTGCGGCTGAAATGCGCCGAATCGGTAAAGCCGGCTTCCAACGCTGCAGTGGTCAGTGACAGGCCGCGGGTCACCCCGACCGCGGTGACAAACAGCCGGTGCCATTGCCGATAGCGACGAATCGGTACCCCCAAGGTGTCTTTGAATAACTGCGACAAGCGTGGCTCAGACAAATCAACCTGGCTGGCCAGATAGCGCGCGGAGAGATTATTCGAGACATCGCGCTTTATCAGTTCCACCACCCGAATAATCCGCGCATCCAGTTTGAACGGCGCCGCCGAAGCATCCGCCGGCCCGAGCAATTGCTCGATCAAGGCATAGGCCTGAGCGGGGGTGGCCGCCTCCTGCAGTAAATCCAAGTGCTGCTCGATCCAGCCAGCCTCCTGCTCAAGTTCAATAAGCAGCCCCGCCTCTTGCCGAGCCATGCGCCCACGCAGCGCGCCAAAGTCCGCACCAAAAGGGTCCAGGTACCAGACCGCCAGACGGTTTTGCCCTGGCTGTAAACGCACTCGACAGCCCGCCGGCAGCAAGACACTGCGGCATTCCACCAGTTCGCCAGCCGACTCCAGTACGAACTCATGATCGAGGCCGATAACCAAGGTGGCTGCGGCCTGCGAAAGCTCTAGCAACTCGGCCAACGGCCCGAGAAACAGGGTGCGCTGATCCCACAGATAGAGCAGCGAGGATTGATTGCTCAGCGGCATCGTGGATGTCGGATCCTGCGGGGGGGAATTGGTCAGCGGCATGGGGGCGGATCCTGCGGGGGCGATCAGCTCGGGGCTGTCGACCTTATTGTTGTCTTGCGCCCATGGTGGGCGCATCACGCCGCGCAGTAAAGCACCGCTCCCAAGCTTTGCTCGGCCAGCACACAGCCGCCATAGGTTCATCGGTTCTTACAAGTCAGCCGGTAGCCGACGTGCTCTGATAGCGGCCACCTCGCGTCGGCAGTACGGGGCCTAAACAATAAAAATAATTACAGGAATGCCAACATGAAAAAGCTATTTGCTGTTTCGCTGCTCACCCTCGGGCTCGGTTTGGGTTTTAGCCAAGCCAGTCAGGCCGCCACCACCGAGTCCCAAACCAAAAACCCACTCGTGCTGGTGCCGGGCATTTTTGCCTTCGACAGCATCGCGGCCATCGACTACTGGTACAAGATTCCGGCAGCGCTGCAAAGCCAAGGCGCCACCGTCTACGTGCCAAAAATCAACGCCTTCGACAGCTCGGTCAAGCGCGGCGAAGCGCTGATCGCTCAGCTGGATAACATCCGTGCGGGCTCCGCTGGCAAAATCAAAAAATTCAACCTGATGGGCCACAGCCAGGGCGGCATCACCGTGCGCTACGTGATGAACGTACGGCCGGATCTGGTCGCCTCCGTTACCACCATGCACAGCCCACACAAAGGCTCGCCGCTGGCCGACCTGGTCACTGGTGTAGCACCGTCCGGCAGCCTGCAAGGGGTGGCCTTTGACGTGTTTGCCAACGCCGTCGGCAATCTGGTCAACCTAATGTCGAACAACAAAAAGAGCCCGGCAGATGTGCGCGCCATGCTCGCCGAATTCAACAAAAACGGCGCCGCGGCCAATAACCAGCGCTACCCAGTCGGCATTCCCACCACCGCCTGCGGTGCCGGGCCGGAAACGGCCAGCATCGCCGGCAACACTATCCGCCTGTACTCCTGGAGCGGCACCTCACCACTGACCAATGTGCTGGATATTTCCGACGCACTGTTTGGGGTTACCCGGTTTGCCTTCAGCGAAGCCAATGACGGCGTCACTGGCAAGTGCTCCAGCCACTTCGGCAAGGTCCTCAAAGACGACTATCGGATGAACCACCTGGACACCACCAACCAAGTCCTGGGCGCCGTTTCGTTGTTTGAAACCAACCCGAAAACCTTGTTTCAAAGCCACGCCAGCCGCCTGAAAAGCCTCAGCCTGTAAGACCTGCCGCTGACCCGAATTGAGCGGCTAGCCGCGCAATCCGGGTCGCGGCTTTTTAGCTGGAGAGAACAGATGCCCCTCAGCTTCCCCCGACTGGCCGCAGCGACCTGCAGCTTGGCCCTGCTTGCTGTCGGCATAGGTTTTTTTATCCCCAACACGAGCACCCCGCCGGCCAGCAACACGGCAACCGCCGGAAAGGCCGAACAGGTGCGCAGTATCAATCGCCAGTTGAGTCAGCAACCGGCCGCCCAAGTGACTACCCCCGGCGAGCTGCCACCGTCATTGCAAGGCGCCAGTCATGGCATTCATTTGCAGGTCGACGGC
>JAURXE010000253.1 GCA_030654635.1 Pseudomonas sp. | reverse complement strand
CCTGATGATGCATCACATGGATCACATCGACAGCAAACTCAACCTCGACGAAGACAGCGCCTCGGATGACTTGCACGCGGTGTTCTCGCACCTGCTGCAAACCAAGAAGAAGCCGGTCCGCCCCGCGGCTAGCCGCTGATTGGCTAACGTCTAAACAATTATCCGCATAAAAAAATCCCCAAGGTTTCGGCCTTGGGGATTTTTTTTATGCGTTGTTAGCCTCAATCGCGGCGATGCACCGAGTTGCCGGCGGCGAAGGTTTCTTTGATGGCGCGGTCGTCGCCGAGCATGATCAGCGCGAAGAGTTTTTCCGCCAGGGTGGTGGCCTGGGCCAGACGGTAGCTCAGCAGTGGCGTGGCCTGGTAGTCGAGTACGACGAAATCCGCATCTTTGCCGCTGGCGAAGTTGCCGATTTTGTCGTCCAGATACAGCGCGCGGGCACCGCCGAGGGTGGCCAGGTACAGCGACTTGAACGGGTCGAGTTTCTTGCCCTGTAACTGCATGACCTTGTAGGCCTCGTTCAAGGATTGCAGCTGGGAGAAGCTGGTGCCGGCGCCGACGTCGGTGCCTAGGCCAACCCGCACACCGTGGGCTTCCAGCTTGGGCAGGTCGAACAGGCCGCTGCCGAGAAACAGGTTGGAAGTCGGGCAGAAGGCCACCGCCGAGCCGGTCTCGGCCAGGCGCTTACATTCCTCGTCGCACAGGTGCACGCCGTGGGCGAACACCGCACGCGGGCCGATAAGCCGGTAGTGGTCATACACATCCAGATAACCCTTGCGCTCGGGGAATAGGCCCTTGACCCATTCGATCTCCTGGCGGTTCTCTGACAGGTGAGTGTGCATATAGAGGTCTGGGTATTGCTGGAACAGTTCGCCGGCCAGGCTCAGTTGCTCGGGGCTGCTGGTCGGCGCGAAACGCGGGGTCACGGCGTAGTGCAGGCGGCCCTTGCCGTGCCAGCGTTCGATCAGCTCTTTACTGTCGGCGTAGCCGGACTCCGGGGTATCGGTCAGGTAGTCCGGGGCGTTGCGGTCCATCATTACCTTGCCGGCGATCATCCGCAGGTTCAGCACTTCGCAGGCTTCGAAGAAGGCGTCCACCGACTGCTTGTGCACGGTGCCAAACACCAGAGCGGTGGTGGTGCCGTTACGCAGCAGCTCTTTGAGGAAGATGCTCGCCACCTCGGCGGCATGAGCCTTGTCGGGAAATTGCTGTTCGGTGGGGAAGGTGTAGGTGTTCAGACAGTCGAGCAGTTGTTCGCCATAGGAGGCGATCATGCCGGTCTGCGGGAA
>JAURXE010000248.1 GCA_030654635.1 Pseudomonas sp. | reverse complement strand
GTCGCGAACTGGGCCTGCACCTGCACATGGACGGCGCGCGCTTCGCCAATGCCTGCGCCTTTCTCGGCTGCAGCCCGGCCGAACTGACCTGGAAAGCCGGCGTCGACGTGCTGTGTTTTGGCGGCACCAAAAACGGCATGGCGGTCGGCGAGGCGATTTTATTCTTCAACAAAAAGCTCGCCGAAGACTTCGACTACCGCTGCAAGCAGTCCGGCCAGCTGGCCTCGAAAATGCGTTTTCTCGCCGCCCCCTGGGTCGGCCTGTTGCAGAACGACGTCTGGCGCCAGCACGCCAATCACGCCAACAGCTGTGCGCGTCTGCTGAGCGAATTGGTCGCGGATATTCCACAACTCAGCCTGATGTTCCCGGTGGAAGCCAACGGCGTGTTCCTGCAGATGCCCGAACCGGCCATCGAGGCCCTGCGCGCCCGTGGCTGGCGCTTTTACACCTTCATTGGCGACGGCGGCGCGCGCTTTATGTGCTCCTGGGACACCGAGGTGGCGCGGGTGCACGAACTGGCGGCGGATATTCGCCTGGTGCTGCAAAGCTGAAAGACCTGTGCCTGAACTTGCCAGCGTTGCGGCGGTCTTCATTCAGTCTGCGATTCTGGCGGCGCCCGCTGCACGGAGGCCCCAATGCCGGGTCGACAACCACACAATCTGATCGCCTCAGGCCACGGAGCAAGCATGCACAAAATCGCCAGTTTCCTCTTACTCGGCGCCAGCGCCCTGGCCCTGTCGGGCTGCTTCGACAGTGAACCGGAGCTCGACCAGAGCTATCTGTGCACCTACAACACCGATGCCCAAGCCGAACGCTGCAAGGACGGGCAACTGGCCTGGTTCAAGCCAGAACAATGGAACAACGAGCAAGAGCCGCTCAGCGTGGCCGCCGCCTATTGCGACTTCACCCGGCAGATTATGTACAACAAAAGCGGCGTCATCTGCGTGTTCACCAACAAACGGATGAAGCTCGTCAAGGAATAGCCCACAGCGGCTGACTGCCACCAGAGCCATGGCTTCATACACGGCCACGATGTTCAGGGCTGCGGCGGTTAGCACCGAAAAACAGCTCTCGATGCAGGCACAGGCGACTCAGTAATCGATACTGACGTCGCCCTGGGGCACGCTGCAGCAGGACAGAATGTAGCCCTCTGCGACATCTTCGTCGGTGATCCCGCCGTTGTGCTCCATGTTCACTTCACCGGCAGTCTTCAGCACTTTACAGGTGCCGCAGATGCCCATCCCGCAGCCCTTGGGAATATGCAGACCAAGCTTGGCGGCAGCGCTGTGCACGGTCTCGCCCGGATCGACGCGAATGCTCTTGCCGGTGCTGGTGAACTCCACCTGATGCTGCTCGGCGATAGGTACCGGGGTGGCATCGGCAGCTTCGGCGGCCAACTCCTTAACCTCGGCGCGCACCTCGGGCGGCGTCGGGCCGAAGGCCTCTTCGTGATAACGGCTCATATCAAAGCCGTGGTATTCCAGCAGGCGTTTGACCGCCGCCATGTACGGCGTTGGCCCGCAGCAAAAGATCTCCCGTTCGAGAAAGTCCGGCGCGATTAGCTCCAGCATTTTGTCATTCAGGTAGCCGCGATAGCCGGCCCAGGGTTCGCCTTGGCCGTGCTTCTCGCAGATGATGTGCAGGTTGAAGTTATTGATCCGCGCGGCCATGTGCTCCAGCTCGCGAGAATAAATAATGTCCTTGGGCGTGCGCGCGCTGTGCACGAAGACCATGTCGACATTGGCGTTGGTGTCGTAGAACCAACGCACCATCGACATGACCGGGGTGATGCCAACCCCGCCAC
>JAURXE010000245.1 GCA_030654635.1 Pseudomonas sp. | reverse complement strand
TGCCGATCAGCTTGACGTTGAGTTTGCCCAGCTCGGTTTTGCTCCAGTTGAGTTTGCGCAGATCGAAACGATGGTCGGCGATATTGTCGGCGGCGGTCGGGTCGGTGCCGATAATTCGCGTCGGCACCAGGCGCAGATGCCATTCTGGATCGCGCCCGGCCGCCAGACGCTCGGTCTTTGGGGTAACGCTGGGCGCGTGGCAGTAGGCGCAGTTCTCGCTGAACAGCGCGCGGCCCTGGCTGGCGCGTTGCAGGTCAATCTTGCCCAGCACGGCTTGTGGCCAGCGCGGCGGTTGCAACTGGCGCAGGGTGGTTTCCAGGCTGTCGAGGTCACGCAGGCGCACGCCGGCGGCGTAGCGATCGGCTTCACTGACCGGCTCGCCATTGTTTTGCAGCAACTGCAGTGGCGCGCCCACGCCCAAGGCTTCGCCGATATTGCGCGCCATGGGTTGCATGGCCGAGGCATTCCATTGCACCCAGTCAAATTTCCAGATGTCCCACAGGTGCGGGTAACTCACTGGCGCATTGGCGACGTGGTAGTTGCTGGCGTCCAGCACATCGCCAAACACGCTGTTGGCAATCCGGCCAAAGGCATCGGTGCGGCCAAAACCTTCTTCGGTGGGATAGAGGCCGCGATGGGTGTCGTTCCAAGCTTGGCCGAGCATGCGGCCGAGTACGGCTTTGAATTCATCGCGCAGTTCGCTGCGGCCCTTGGGGTACTGGGCGCCGAGCACGGTTTTGGCGAAACGCTTGAATTTGAGCGGGTTGTAATAGGTGAATGCCATGCTCATGCCGAGCGCCTGGCCGAAGCTGCCGCCGCGCAGGGTGGGCACTGTGGAGGCCAGTGAATGCAGCGCCGCGCCGCCGTCGATGCGCACCGCCTGGCCTTGGTAGCGCAGCTCGCCGGTGTGGCAGGCGGCGCAGCTGATGTCGAGGTACTGCACGGCGGTTTTTGGGTCGCCGTGGCGGGCAAAACCCACCGGCAGGTTGCCTGGGTTGGCGGCGCTGGCCTGTTGCTGGGGATCGGTCAAAAAGCCAAAGCGTGCCAGGTATTCGGGGCGGGCGAATTTATCGGTGGAGAACGGCAGCTCCAGCGCGGTAAACCATTCGTACTGCAGGCCTTTTACCTGGGTGCCTTGCGGGGTGTAGTAATAGCTTTGTCGCGCCTCGGGGCTCCATTGCTCGAGGTAGTGCAGCTGTTTGGGCGGCTCGAACTTGGGCAGATTGGGGTTGGCAATGAAATACAACACAAAAATTGCGCCCAACGAAAGGGCCAAGAATGCCAGCAGCAGCAGGCGACGCAAGATGCGCATCAATAACGTCCTTGTGATTTTTATAATGGATAGAATTTATGCCATGGTTACATGTTCTGAGCATAAAACGGCTAGGGTAATATAAGTAAATGATCGAACTGGGCGCTAACAAAATTGTTAACGTCTGCACTATTCTTACAACATATTGTTTTTACAGGGTTAATTAAATTTGCAGCAGGGAGCGAGCATGTTTGAGCCTATAGCAGTTGTTACCCGTCATCTACTATTGGTCGACTCTACAAATGAATGTAGAGCGTTGTTGCCGAGTCTGCAGGCGGGTTGGGTGGTGCAGTGTTGCACGCTGGACCAAGCCACTGAATATAACTGCGATCTGGGCTTGATCTGCTTGCAGACAGAACACCTGGAGCGGCCAGAAATGATTAAGGAGATGATCAGCCGCAGCGGTACTGAATGGCTGGCCTTGCTTAGCCCTGAGGTCTTGGCACTTAAAGGCATGGGTGATTTTATCGGCGAATGGTTTTTCGATTTCCATACCTTGCCGGTCGATTTGGCGCGGGTTCAGGTGTCGCTGGGCAGGGCCTTTGGCATGGCCCGCCTGCGCGGCCTGACCACAGTCGAAAATGAGGCGACTGAGCATGAGTTGCTCGGGCAAAGCGTGGCCATGCGCAACCTGCGCAAGTTAGTTAGCAAGCTGGCGCCAACCGATTCGCCGGTACTGATCCGCGGTGAAAGTGGCACTGGCAAGGAACTGGTGGCGCGCACCCTGCACAATCAGTCGCGCCGGGCGTCAGGGCCGTTCGTTGCGATCAATTGTGGTGCCATTCCTGAACACCTGATTCAGTCCGAGTTATTTGGCCATGAGAAAGGCGCCTTTACTGGTGCCCATCAGCGCAAGATCGGCCGGATAGAGGCTGCTGATGGCGGTACCTTGTTCCTCGACGAGGTTGGCGATTTGCCGTTGGAGCTGCAAGCCAGTCTGCTACGTTTTTTGCAGGAGAAGCAGATTGAACGGGTGGGTGGTAATGCACCGCTGCCGGTCAATGTGCGGGTGCTGGCAGCGACCCACAAGGATCTTGAGGGGGCTATTGAAGCAGGTACTTTTCGTGAGGATCTGTATTACCGCCTGAACGTCTTGCAGGTACATACCGCACCTTTGCGCGAACGCTTGGTGGACTTGCCTTTACTGGCCAATTATTTCGTCAAGTTCTACAGCAGCGAAACAGGCAGGCGCCCCCGGCGTTTCAGCGAAGCGGCCTTGCAGGCGCTGGTCGAGCACCGCTGGCCCGGTAATGTGCGCGAGCTGACCAATCGTGTGCGGCGCGGTTTGGTGCTAGCGGAGGGGCGGCAAATCGAGGCTTGCGATATGGGTTTGGCTGGGGACGATGAGTCGCCATTGGCGCTGTTATTGAGTCTCGATGAGTACAAACTAAAGGCCGAACAACAGGCGCTTACCGACGCCATGTCACGTTATTCGCACAACCTCTCACAAGCCGCGCGTGCACTGGGTATTTCACGGCCAACTTTCTATAGGTTGCTGCACAAGCATCAGATCCGCTAACAGACCGTTAAAAAATATCTGTGCCGATACGACGTTAAAACAGGCTCAGAGTGCTGATTTACAGTTCGTAAATTCCGCTCCCTCGCCTGTTTTTGCTGTGTCTCGGCTGTCTCACTCACTTTTTCAACGGCCTGCTAACTGGCAATTCACGCTACGGCTGAGCAGGTTGCGCGGTAGTCGGCAGGCTTGCTTAGAAGTAGTACGGGAACTTGATACTGAAGCTGAAGTCCGGTGCGTCCGGGGTCAGGCCAACGGCTAGGTTGGGCACGATGCTGAGGTTGTCGGTGGGCGCATAGGTCATGCCGATATTGAAGTAGGCCGAATTGGCATCGCTGCCGCTGACTGTTTGCCAGTCTTCGCCGTCGGGGCGAACTTTGCTCTTCTGCGCGATCAGTTCGGAGAACGACATCGACAGGCTCATCCGCTCATTGAGGGCAAACGCGACCCCAAGGCCAAACTGAAACCAGTTACCCAAGCGCACTTTGCCTGGCACCGTGACGCCTTCCTGGGAGCTGATGTCGTCGAAACTTTCTTCCAGGTTGTAGGTGTAGGACAGGTTGCCAAACAGTACGGCAGGGTCAACGGTTTTTACCAAGGCAATGCCTGGGGTGATTGACCAGACGCCATTGCCGGTCGGCTGGTCGGAGGGGATATTGAGGTTGTCGTTGCCGGGCACCGGACGAATTTTGATGCCATAAGGTTCCTCACCGGTGGGGGCCTTGACCTGCAGGCTGACGACGGTGTCGGGAACGCCTGGCGCTTCATCGATCCACTTATAGGACAGGCCAAAGTTGACATCACCCAAAGCGGGGTCGTTGCTCACGGTTTCTTCGCTGACCGAGTTGCTGGCGCCGCCTGCGCCGGCAGAGGAAAAGGTCGTCTCGCGATAGATATACGGGGCGTTAAGGTTGAGCTGCCAGCGGTCAAGGAAGTTGTAGCGACCGGTGACGTCGAAGGTAAATGAGTCGGCATTTATTTGATCGACGCCCAGATTGCCGAGAAAGATTGCATCAAGGGCAAGGAAGCCATTAAGGAACAGTTGCCGGGTGTCGTAGTGGCTGTAGGTCAGCCCGGTTTCCACACTGAACTTACCGTCGCCGAAGAAGCCGCTGGCTTCCTGATAAATGTCGCTAACACTGGGCGCTTCCTTGGAGGTTTCTTTCAGGGTAGTGCCGTAATTGCTGCCGGAACCTTTGCTGCTGCCGGTGCCATTGTTTGTCGCGACCTTGCGTGCGGGTGGCGTTTGTTGGGGGGCCTGCGCTTCTACCGAGCGCAGGCGTTGTTCAAGAATCATCAGAGCATTTTGCTGGGCTTCGTAGCGTTTCTGCATGACTTGCAACTGTTGCTCTAAAGCTTCAACGTCTTTTTGCTCCGTAGCGTGGACGGTGGCCGCAGTCGCTATGGTACTGATCAGCAGAAAGCTTCTGGCTATGAACATAAATTACTTCCCTAGTATGTGTTCAAGTTAGTTCTGTTCAATACCCAGCGGGGCGCATGGTGCGGATCTGATCCCAAGCACACTGCAAGCCATCCAGCCCTCGTGGGTTATCGCGCAGGGCCACATTCAAGGCCGCCAGGTTTTGCACATTGTTTAGCGCTCCGGTGATGTTCGATTGCTGTCTGACGCCACCTAAGCCGATCTGCTGCTGGGCAAAACCTTGATTGTTGTTGGCTTGCAGGGCCAGTTGTAGGCCACCTTTAGCAGAGGAAATATTGATGCTGCCGGCGGAATTGTTAAATTGCTGGTCGCCTGTCCAGCTCTGGCCGCTGTTGGGCATCGCGTCGCCACTGTTATGGCTGATCTCCACGCTCAGGTCGTTTAGCCCTTTGTTGAAGTCGCCGGCGGTGCGCACGCTTTGCACGATGCCTTGCACGTTGCTGAGGCCCGCCCCACCCAGTACTTGACCGCTGCCAGTACTGACCGTACTGCCATTGCCCGCCTCATATAACGGCGTAACTGTCAGATTGGCTTGGGCTTGATTGTTGACCTGCAGCACGACCTGAGCACCGATTGAGGCACCCGAACTGTTCTGCCAGAGGGTGGTCATGGTCACGCCGAAATTAATAATTCGATCTGGCAGCACATAACGGCCGCGCAGGCTGGCCAGTTCGGCATCGCGAAGTTCTATAGGCTGAAACAGGCTGGTGGCGCTGGCTGGTAGTGCTGCAGCGAACAGAGTAGTGAAGAGTAAAGGCTTAACGTTCATGTCTGACTCCTGGGAGTTTTGCCCCCGTGCGCACTGCGCTAGAAGAAATCACTTTGGATAAAGCCGAACTCCATCAACTTGGCATCATCCACTTGTTGGTAATGATCAAGCCGGTGACGGGCAGTCAGAGGCTCGGGAGGAGTAAGCAGGGCGTTGGCGCGGTCATAGCCGGGGCCGATCATGGCAAACACGATGCCATTCCAACCTTGGGCGAACTCGTCGAGGGGCAATTTTTTATGACCCAGTACCGGGTCGCCGATATAGGCCCAGCCATCGACACTGCGCTGCATGACAACGAAATGCTTATAACCACGGACCTCAATCAGCACGATCACCGGGATGCTGATTTGCTCCAGTTGGCTGGCGTCTATGCGATAACCGCGAGCACGCAGCCCGAGGGTTTGCGCATAGCGCTTCATGTCCAGCATCGAAAAGCCCTGCTGGCGCACTTGTTCTTCATCGGCTTCGGTAAGCATGCCGAGAATCACGTCGGCCTCACTCATCGACAAGCCGTAGGCTTCGTTGAGCAGAGTAGCCATGGCGGCGGCGCCACAGCTGAAATCGGTTTTTTGCTCGACCAAATTACTAAAGCGTCGCTCGCGAATGCTTTCCACCGATTTGAATGCAATATTGCCACCAGGGAGTACGGCAAAGGGCATGGTGGCTGCACGGCTTGGCAGTGCACAACAGATCAGCACGAAGCTCAATAATAGTCGCAACATGTTGAATATCCTTATAAGAAGTATGGGGCTTTGCAAGCAAAGCCCCATACAGTCAGGTCACAGACCGCTAGAACAGGCAGTACAGCCCGCGGCAATTGCCAGCGAGTTGCTCTGCTGGTTACCGCTGCCGGCTGCGATGTTCAACCCGAGGTTGCCCGACACGTTGTTCAGCGAACCATTCACCTTGGCATCGTTGATCACTGGGGCTTTAAACCCAGCAACCACCGGAATATTGCCGCTTACAGTGCCAGCCAAAGTAGTCAGGCCCGCCTCGACAATGCCCACAGTGCCACTTTGTGTGCCGCTGTAAGTGCCGTCATTGTTGAAGGCCAGTGCACCACCGTCGTCATTCAGGTCCACAGCACCTTGTACCTGGTCATCCAGGTCCACGTGCCCGGTCGAAACGCCGCCTGGATGGCTTGAGCCGCTCCAGCTGTCCAGATAGACGTTGCCAATCTGGTCAGAGGTGCCTGAGGAGGTGCCTGAGTGGGTGCCAGAATAGCCGCCAACGCCCGCACCGACATAAGTACCACCCGCTGTCAGCTTGAGACTGACGGCAGCAGTGCCATAATCCAGCGTGGCGTTGTTTTCGGTGGTGTTACCCGACAGTTTTTGAGAAATCCCAACATTGGCTGAGGCGCTATAGGCTTTTTCCGAAACCGCCGCGACCATGTCGTTTTTCTGCTGGTTGTAGACACCGGAAGCGACGTTGATGCCGATGTTGCCGGTGCTGCCATTGGCAGAGTTAGTCAGCTGCGCTGTGTTTTGCGTGCTGTAGTTATGCACGCTGTTGTGTGTGCCCACTTGGCCCACCTCAATGCTGGCTTTGGCGGCAGAGCCAAATACAAAGCCGGCATCAGCAGTTGCCAAAGCGGCAGCGTTGGCTTGCTGGTTATTGTCACCAGCGGCAACGTTGACGCCAATATTGCCAGATGCTGCACCGAGGGAACCGTCGATGGATGCATCGTTCTCGGTCCCTTCATTCAGCACTTTGTTGCCTTCGCTGAGTTGATGGTCATGAATGGAAGCCGAGCCCCCGTCTTGGTTATAACCTTGTCCTGGACCTCCGTTGTTGCCATTGTCGCTGGCAAAAGTACTAGCTGAAACAAGGGCAGCCAAGGCCATGGCCAGAGGAGTGAGCATATATTGAGTTTTCATTCAAATGTCTCCTTGCAGTTGAGTAGGCGGGTTTGCAGAGTCATTCCGAAACCCTTATTCCGAGATTGTTAATGCTGCGATTGCCAATCCCGGCGCTCTGGTTCAGTTGCACCACACCACGGCTACTGCTAAATGCGCGATCGTCGACTGAGGCGATGCGCTCTCCGCTTTGAGGTCCGACTGCCCCTGAGATAACTGACGGCATGACGCTTTGTTGCGCGAGCACGCTGTCATCCAAGCCTTCCAGCACGCTGCTGGTCATGCGGAAGGCATTGATTTGTTGATTGCTGCGTCCAGCGCTTTGATTGACGCCGAGTACGCCGCTGCTGTAGCTGAAGGACGCGCCTGCGATGCTGGCATTAGTGCCAATCACTTCTTCGTTGTTGCTGATCTGTTGGTCCTGCCATTGTTCGACGCGGGTACTCGCGCTTGCCACGCTGCGGGCTGCGATGGCGCGGGTGTTGGCCTGTTGGTGCTGATGCCCGGATGCTTGGTTAAGCATCAAGTTGCCTTGCTGTGCTTGTGCACTGGAGTCAATGCGAGCGTTCATTTGCTGTATTTGCGAATCAGCCCACAGTGGGGCGCTTAGGCTGCTCAGCAATAAGAAAGTTAGAGAGCGCATCTCATTGGCCTCCGAGCATTTTTAAAGGTTGCAGACCTTGCTGCAGGCTGCGATTGATTTGTCCGCTGAGGCCGCTGAGGCCGCTGCTGCCACTGGTGCGGTGGGTGGCTGTGCCAGCAGCGCGGTCGATCAAGTTGGCAGCGTTGTTATTGCTGAAAGTCGTTTGTGCGCTTGGTAACTGCGTCGCCAAGGTGCGACCGCTGCTGACGCCAGCGAAATCGTTGTCACTCAACTCGCCCTGACTACTGTTACCTAATTGAGACAGGTCGGCGTAATGCGTTGGCGAGGCATAAACTGAGCGTGGATTTGTGTCACGTGCCAATGGGGCGCGGGTTGCTACGCGAGGTTGTACTGGTCGACTGATAACGATTTCACCATCGGCAGCTTGTGGCATCTCTACCGGCAGAGTGAGAAGTGCTAACAACAAGCCAGCGCCTTTTAGGCGATGTAATGAAATATCCATAAGTGCGTCTCCCGTTGTACCGGCCAGTGCCAGTTCAAGTTTCGGGATTGATTGCAGTAGCCGTGCCTGAAACATTATTGCTAGATAAAACAATACCTTGGAGGCATTGTTTTAGTTGTGGGAGTGGATGACTGATTCATTGACGCAACACTTCGAGGATTTATTTTTTATACAAAATAAGCTGCAGGCCACGGAGTTAGCGGGCGGGAGGGGGTTTTGTATACCTGTATCGTTATTGATACAGGTTGAGTGGTTCAGATAGAGGCTGGTCATGATCCAGATGAATAAGCATCTGGTGGCGGGCTCTGTGACGGCGCTTAAAGCCAGAAGATGCAATAGCTGGAGGGCTTTTTAAATATCGGCAGCGTTTCAGGAGTGGTTATGCAACCACGTGTCAACCTGTATCAAAGTGCGCTGCTGGCGTAGTTGCCAATTGCCCTGAATGTCGACATGGGTTTGCTGATGCTGCTGCAGCCAACTCTTGCACGCCTGGTGAAACTGCTGGCGTTGTTGCAGTTGTGGCTGGCAGCGTTGCCCGTCAGCGATCCAGGGTGTGTCAGCGGGGTCGAGCAGCAGGTGCAAATCGTAATGGCGGGCGAGTAATTGCTGTTCAATCCACTGCGGACAGGCGCCAAAAAGAGTCTGACTCCAAAGCATATTACTGAGCAGGTGGGTGTCAAGAATCAGTAACTCGGGCGCTGTTGCGCGCGCGGCATCTTCCCAGTCGAGCTGTCCGCGGGCGATTTCTGGGATGTCGGCGTAGCAGGTGTCTCTTTGCTCTTGCTGGATAAAATGCCGAACGTATTCACCGACGATCAGGCCGCCAAACTCAGCCTGAATCTCGGTCGCCAGCCAGCTCTTGCCGCTGGATTCGGGGCCGGTCAGCACCAGCACTTTCACGGCTTGATAACCAGGCTTTGCGCCCGGCGCCATTGTTGCCAGCCGTGCAGCGCCAGCAGGCAGAACAGCCCATACAGGCCTGCGGTGAGGTACAGCTCTTTGTAGATAAAAAGGCCGACATAGAGCACATCCAGGACCAGCCACAGCGGCCAATTTTCGATGCGTTTTTGCGCCATCCACACCTGCGCCACCAGACTAAACGCGGTCAGGCCGGCATCCAGCCAAGGCTGCGCGGCATCGGTGTAATTGGCCATCAGATAGCCAAGCGTCAAACTGCCGATGGTGCCGATACCGAGGCTGAGTAGCAGTCCTGGCAGGCTAAGGTTGCTGACCTGACGCCCGTGGTGTTGCTGACCGCCACGGGTCCACTGCCACCAGCCATAGAGCTGCAAGAGCGCAAAGACGCCTTGCAGCAGCATGTCGGAATAGAGTTTGACCTCGTAAAAAATCCAGCAGTAGATCACCACCATCGCCAGGCCAATCGGCCAGCACCAGGGGTTTTGCCGCACGGTCAGCCAGACGGCCAGTACCCCCAGTGCGGCGGCGAGCAGTTCAATCGCAGACATCTACAGCCCTCAAGACGGCCGCCGAGGGCGCCGCATCAGTCATATTCGAGGGCCGATTGTAGCGATTTCAGGCGGTTGCCGCAGTGCTGCGCTGACGCCGGTTCTGATCCTGCTGCTCGCGCTCACTGCCGATGTAATACTCGCGGGTGCCGAATACCCAGTCGAACCACGGTTTGGTTACGCACCAGTTTGCGTGCGGGTTGGGGCCCATGTGGTGATCGTAATGCCAGGCCAGATGTTGGCGCGCCCAGTCGGGGTGGTCGTGGGACTTTTTGTGGCTCAGGTAATAGTTCAGCGCGCAATACCAGAGAGTCACGGTCAGCCAGGGGGCGAAGAACACCAGCGGGCTGACCAGCAAACTGGTGATTAACAGCGCCCAAGCCTCTTTGCCCTGGGCGTGCCAGCCCAGCGGGAAGCGCCGATAACAGGGGTCGTAGAAGTTATGTTTACGGGCGTTGCGGTGGTGTTCGTGGAAGTGAAAGCTCCACAGCTTGCCGGGTTTTTTACCCCAGCCATGCAAGACGAAACGATGAAACCACCATTCGGTGAAATTACCCAGCAATAGGCCGAGTGGAATGCTGAGCAGTGCTTCGAGGTACCAAGGCATTTTTATTGTTCTCCAAGGCGAGGGTGCTCAGCACTTTAGCCAGGGAGGTGCGCGCCGGGCATTGTCCGCACTGACAGCCCGGAGCCGGCACTTGGGACAATTTAAGCGAATCGCAGTCAGCGTTATTCAAGGGTATTCGATGGCGGTGATGTACCAAGTTTTCTCGCCAGTGGGGGTTTGTACCCGCACCTCGGCATCTAGTGCCTTGCCCAGCAGCGCCCGTGCCAGCGGCGAGTCGATACTGATCAGCTGGGTTTTTAGGTCCAGCTCATCCGGGCCGACAATGCGATAGCGCGATTCGTTGCCGTCTTCGTCTTC
>JAURXE010000212.1 GCA_030654635.1 Pseudomonas sp. | reverse complement strand
AGCTTCTGTACCCGTTACCTGTTGCAGACCGATACGTCGGCCGGACTCAGCAGGAGCGCACAGTCCGGCGCAAAACACCTAACCAGCACATGGCTCAGTGAACGCCAACGGCGCGCGGGGTGAGACTATTTACCCCTGGCGGCGCCGGCGCTACTGGGCACGGATGTGCCGGACGCTAACTGTCGCGCAGCACATTGAGCTGTGGATCAATCCCGCTGCTGGCCTGGTTGAGGCGAATCTTCAGGGTTAGATCGGTGCGCGATTCGGCATGGTGGATGGCTTCTTCGAGGCTGATCCGGCCGCTTTGGTAGAGGCTCAACAGGTGCTGGTCGAAGGTTTGCAAACCTTGCTCGGCGCCGTGGCTGATGGCCTCGCGCAGCTCATCGAACAGGCCGCGCTGGATCAGGTCGCGAATATGCGCGCTGGTCAGCAGCAGCTCCACCGCGGCCACGCGTTTTTGCGCCAATCCCGGCACCAGCCGTTGGCCAATCATGGCCGCCAGGTTTTGCCCTAGGTCGGCCAGCACTTGCTGGCGCGCCTCTTCCGGGAAGAATCGCACTATCCGCTCCAGCGCATGGGTGGTGCTGGTGGCGTGCAGGGTGGCCATGCACAGGTGGCCGGTTTCGGCGTAATGCAGGGCATGTTGCATGCCGTCGAGGTCGCGGATTTCGCCGAGCATGATCACGTCGGGCGCTTCGCGCAGCACGTTGCGCAAGGCGGCGGCAAAGCTGTGGGTGTCCAGGCCGACTTCACGTTGTTCAATGATCGAGCGCTGGTGCTGATGGATAAATTCAATCGGGTCTTCGATGCAGAGAATATGTCCGTCGCGGTGCCGATTACGGTAGTCGAGCATGGCCGCCAGGCTGGTTGATTTACCCGCGCCGGCGGCACCAATTACCAGGATCAAGCCGCGATCGAGCAGCGCCAACTTCTCCAGTTGTGGCGGTAAGCCGAGGGCGCTGATGGACGGCACTTTGCGCTTGATCAGGCGGGCGACCATCGACACCTCGCCGCGCTGGTAATAGACGTTGATGCGAAAGCGCCCGCCGTTTTCGACGCTCACCGCCAGGTTCATCTCCAGCTCCAGTTCAAACTCGGCAGCCTGCTTGGCGCTCATCAACTGATAGGCCATATGTCGCACCGCGCCGGGCGCCAACGATGGCGTGTCGAGCGGACGGGTATGACCTTCGACCTTGACCTGCGCCGGGCTGCCGACACTGAAAAACATATCCGAGCCGCCGAGTTCATACAGCTGTTGCAGCAACGGATAAACGTCCGGCCCGGCGGCCGCAGTGGGTTGTTCGTACATGCTCGCTCCTGTAGCAGACCGTTGAAAAACTACTGCGCTAGAATGCGCGGCTGCCAGGCGGTAAACCTGCTGTCAGCGACACAGTCGGTCGCACGCCGCGCTCAAGCTTTAACCCTAGTTGGCGCCGGCCTTCGCGTTATGATCCAGCGCAGCCAATTGGCATTTTTTTACCCCGCCCCGAACGGACTCCCATGCTCAACCTCTTTCACGCCCCCGATCTGGAAACCCTTGGTGAGCTGGCTTGCACGCTGCTGGCGCAGCCTCTGAGTGAGCCTTTGGCGCCGGCTCTGGTGGTGGTACCGAGTCAGGGCATGGGCCGCTGGCTGACCCTGCAACTGGCGCGCAGCAGCGGGATCGCCATGCAGCTTGAGGTGCAGTTGCCGGCCAAGTTCGTCTGGGATGTGTCGCGCCTGGTGCTCGGCCAGTTACCCGAGCAATCGGCGTTCAGCCCCAGCAGCCTGACCTGGCGCCTGTATGACTGGCTCTGCACGCCTGCGCACTGCGCTCAGGCGCCGCGCCTGGCTCATTACCTGGCGGGCGGTGACGAGCGCCGGCGGCTGTCCCTGGCGGTGAAGATTGCCGATGTGTTCGACCAATACCTGCTGTACCGCGACGACTGGCTGGCGGCCTGGGAGCGCGAACAGTTGCTCGATCTCGGTCCGGACGAAGGCTGGCAGGCGCTGCTCTGGCGCGAG
>JAURXE010000204.1 GCA_030654635.1 Pseudomonas sp. | reverse complement strand
GCAGGCGATGATCAACCTCGCCCACAACCTGCACCTGCAAGTGGTCGCCGAAGGGGTCGAAAGCCCCGAACAACTGGCCCTGCTGCGCCAGTTTGGCTGCGATCAGGTGCAGGGTTACCTGATCAGCAAGGCGCTGCCGCTCAACGAGCTGGCGCGATTTTTAGTGTTTGGCCAGCGCCAACCCTTGCTGGCCAAGTTGTCGCAGTAACTGCGGCGGATTGGTTGCCGAGCTGATGTAGGGCGTAGGGTGGGCGCTAGCCTCAACCCAGGCAGATTTGCCGCGCCAGGGGCTCTGGCCGCAGCAGCCGCGCGGTCTTCCATTCGAAACTCAGGGTCAGGCCAAATGCGGCGGTGGCCAGGCCAATCGCCAAGCCCCACCACACCCCCTGAGCGCCCCAGCCGAAAGTAAAGGCCAGCAGCCAGGACGCTGGTGCGCCAATCCCCCAGTAGCAAATCAGGCCCACCAGCAAAGTGGTCTTGGCGTCCTTCAGGCCGCGAATGGCGCCCATGGCGATGGTTTGCAGGCCGTCGAACAGCTCAAACCAGGCGGCGATGGCCAGCAGGCTGACGGCCAGTTCGATCACCGGGCGATTGGCGCTGTCGGCGGCGTCGAGAAACAGGCCAATCACCCAGTGCGGCGCCAACCAGAACAACAGCGCAAAGCCGAGCATGCACAGCGCGCCTAGACCGATGGCTAAGCGGCCGGTTTGCCGGGCGGCCTGCCAACGTTGCGCGCCAAAGTGCTGGCCGATGCGCAAACTGGCGGCATAGGACAGCCCCACCGGGATCATAAACACCACATACACCGCCTGCAGGGCGATCTGGTGGGCGGCCAACTCGGTGCTGCCGAGCGCGCCCATGCACAGCGCGGCGATAAAAAAAAGGCTCGATTCGACCATATAGGTGCCGCCAATCGGCAAGCCCAGCCGCAGGTTTTCTCGCAGTGCGGCCAGCGGCGTGCCGAGCAAGCCGCGCAGCAGTGGCCAGGGTTGGTAGAAGCTCTGCCAGCGAATATGCAGCGCCAACAGCAGAGCCATGGCATTCATCACCAATGCGGTGACCAGCCCAATACCGGCCAGGCCGATTTGCGGCAGGCCGAACAGGCCCTTGATCAGCGCATAGTTGAGGACGAAATTGGCCAGCGCGCCGCCAATACTGATCACCAGCACCGGACCGGGCCGGCCGAGGGCGCAGGTAAAACCGCGCAGGGCCATAAACAACAGGTAGCCGGGCAAGGCGAAAATCAGC